>JAQCLA010000281.1 GCA_027592105.1 Pseudomonadota bacterium
GGTCAAGCTCTTGGGCTTTGACGATCGCGGCAAGGTGCGTCTGGCCATGAAGATGGTCGATCAGGCCACGGGCAAGGAACTGGCCGAGCAAGGCGAAGAAACGGCGGAGTAATCCGCTTCACGTACTCGGTAAAGATCAGGCGCGTCCAGCTTTGGGCGCGCCTTTTTCGTTTGTTTGCGCGGCGTCAAAAAAGCAAAGCGCCCCCGGAGGTGATCCGGAGGCGCCATTGCTCTTTCGGTTTGGCTTAGCCAACCAGCGCGTTGTCGTCCCGCTTGACGGCCACGATGGCCGAGCGCGGCAGGCTGCCTTCACCATCGGGGAAGGGTGCGCCTGGGTGCTGGATGCCGACGAACATGGTGCGGCGGTCGGACGACCAGCACAGGCCGGTGACTTCAGACCCGTTCGGGCCGGTCAGGAAGCGCTCGATGCGGCCCGTCACCGGGTCGCCTGCCAGCATCTGGTTGTTGCCCATGCCGGCGAAGTCGCCTTCGTTGTCGTCGTCACCGTCGGTCTGGATCCAGATCAGGCCGGTCGAGTCGATCACCATCCCGTCGGGCGAGTTGAACAGGTTGCCCTCGTTGATGTTGGGCGAGCCTGCCATCGGGCCTTCGGCGTGCACGGTCGGGTTGCCGGCCATGACATAAAGATCCCAGGTGAAGCCCTCGGCCGCGTGATCACCGCCCATCGGACGCCAGCGCACGATCTGACCGTAACGATTGCTCTCACGCGGGTTGACCGCGTTGACCGTCATCGGATCGCCGCCTGCATTGGTGCGCACAGTCCCCTCGTCGGTCAATGTGCCACGGCGCGAGTTGTTGGTCAGGCAGCAATAGGCCTCGGCCGCGTTCGGGTGTACCGCGATCCATTCGGGGCGGTCCATCGTGGTGGCGCCCACGCGGCTTGCGGCCATGCGGGTGAAAACGGCGATATGGGCCGCGCCCATGCCGGTTGTCTCGGGGGTCAGCGCAACCCAACGGCCCGACATGTCATCCTCGAACACGGCGACCGAAAGCTCGCCTTCGACCAGCAGGGTCGAGGTATCGCCACCGGGGACGTAGAGATCACGGCTCAGCCAGCGGTACATGAACTCGCCGCGCTCGTCATCGCCCATATAGACGGCGACGCGGCCATCGGCGGCGATGCCATAGGCGGCATTCTCATGCTTGAAGCGGCCCAGTGCGGTGTGCTTGATCGGGGTCGCGTTCGGATTGGCCGGATCGATTTCCACGATATAACCTGCGCGGTGCGGTTCCTGCGGGTTGGTGGCCACATCGAAACGCGGATCGAAACCGTGGTAGTTGTAGCGGCCCGGCTGGACCTTGGTCGAGATGCCATAACGGCGGAACCCGTCCATCACGGCAGCACTTGCCGAAACCTCGGAGGCGGCGCCGAAGTAGCCGTTGAAGTTCTCTTCACAGGTCAGGTAGGTGCCCCAAGGGGTGCGGCCCGAACCACAGTTGTTCATCGTTCCAAGCGAGGACATGCCGGTCGGATCAGCATCGGTCTTGAGCAGGTCATGACCAGCAGCAGGGCCGGAGAAGGTCATCGGCGTGTTGTGGTGGATACGGCGGTTATAGGGGCTGTCGACGACAACGGCCCAACCATCGGCACCTTCGGCGATTTCCATGACGCTGACACCCTGCAAGTGCTGCAAGATACGCACATCATCGAGGCTGGCGGGGATGCCGTCAGCAGCATGGGGGATATTGATCTTGTTGTTGGTGTATTCGCTGTTGACCACGAGGATCTCACGACCATCGATGTTGAACAGCTCCATCCCGTCGGTGTTTTCACCGAATACGCGCTCGGACATTTCGACCGCGACGCCTTTTTGCGAGTCAAACGCGCCCTCGGCATCCGAGAACAGCGGATCGCCCCAGCGCACCAGCGTTTTCCAGCTATAACCCTCAGGCACATGGACGGTGCCATCGGTCTGGGCTGCAATCGGCGTGAAGGGGAAGCGCGAGGCGGGCTGCGCCATCGCGGTGGTGCCTTTCAAAAGGCCGGTTCCCATGACGGCAGCGCCCGACCCAAAGGCCAGAACACCACCCAAGAAACCGCGGCGCGAGATCGCGCGTTCGACAACGCGGTCGAATTCCTGCACTTCGGGGCGGGGGAAATTCAGCTCGTCCCATTCGTCGGCGGACAGGCTGTGAATGTCGATATCTTTCATCGCTTCTGCTTCCTTGGCTGAGATTAATCGGCGAAAACGGCCGAGGATGCGCTAGAAATCCAAGGTAACGGTTTTTTTGCAATTTGATGAAACTTGGTTTTTTCCACAGTTTTTGTGCCGCTGATCGGTCTTTTCGACTGTGGTTGATCGAGAATCTGACACACAAGTGACTTGTCCACAGACGCGCCAGACCGCAAAAGTGACGTGGTTTGAATACGATTCTCGACTGTGCAGGAGGAGGTGCGGTCATGCTGACGCGCCGACATTTCATCATTACCAGTGCTTCGTTGTTTTCGGGCGCCATCGCCGGCCCGATTGCTGCACAGGATTCCGTTGGCTTCGATGCGCAGGTGACGCGCCCCGATCCCGACCCCAATGCCAATAACCCTTGGGGTCTGCACCCGCGTTTCATGCCGACACGGGTGGAGCATAAGGCAGGGCTGCGCGTCGGCGATATCCACGTCGATGCGCGCGCGCGCTATCTTTATCATATCGGCAGCGATGGCACCGCGATGCGCTACGGCGTGGCGATCGGGCGCCCCGGCCTTTATATTCCCGGAACCTTTCGGATCGGGCGCAAGGCGCAATGGCCGTCTTGGACACCCACGGCGGCGATGATCGCGCGCGAGCCCGAGGTTTATGGCCAATTCGCTGGCGGAGTGCCCGGTGGGCCGGAGAACCCCTTAGGCGCGCGCGCCTTTTATCTCTACGAAGGGTCGCGCGACACCTATTTGCGCATCCACGGCACGCCGCAGCCTTGGTCGATCGGCACCTCGGCCTCGTCTGGCTGTGTGCGGATGGTCAATGCGCATGTCATCGACCTGTATGAGAATGTCGAAACCGGTGTGACCGCCTATTTGTATCCCCAAAGCTGATCACGCTCCCGCTTGATTGACGCGCGATTGGTCGTTCTTGGGCCGTGTGATGTCGGGTGTTCGGCTTGCGGCGCGCGCCCGTCGGTGACAGGGTCGGCGCGCATCAGGGAGGATCAGCCATGGACCATAGCCGCCATTTCTATATCGACGGGCGTTGGGTCGCCCCGGCCCGCCCGCGCGATCTGGCGGTGATCGATCCCTCGACCGAAGAGGTCTGCGCCACGATTTCTATCGGCGATCAGGCCGATACCGATGCCGCCGTCGCCGCCGCGCGCCGCGCCTTCGACGGGTGGGCCGCCACCCCCGTGGCCGAGCGGATTGACGCGTTGGAGCGTATTCTCGCGGCCTATCTGAAGCGGTCCGAGGACATGGCCCAAGCCATCACCGCCGAGATGGGCGCGCCGCTGGATTGGTCGCGCCAGCAGCAGGTGACATCTGGCGATTGGCATTTCGAGGCCTTCCTTGCCGCC
>JAQCLA010000282.1 GCA_027592105.1 Pseudomonadota bacterium
GCTTGATGGGTGCGCCCGCCCGCTGGGTCATGGGCCAATGTCTGGCCGTGAAAGCCAAAGGCCGCGATATCGCCCAAGCCCGCCAGCACCTCCAGATGGGCGTCCTCGACGACGCGGGCGGCGGCGGCAACCCCCGCTTCGCCGGGCCAGCGGCCAAGGCTTGCGCGGATCGTGGCGCGCTCCTCGGGGTGATAGGGGCGGTAGCGGCTTTCGCCAAACTCCATGACGGCCACACCATCGGTCTCGATCACCGCAAGGTCCACACCATCCATCGAGGTGCCCGACATCGCACCGGCCACCCGCATCACATGGCCCTGGTCACTCTTTCCCTTCACCGTCACGCCCGCTATAGCCTCGCCCCAGACAGAGCATGAGCATGGACCGAGGCCCGATGACCTACCAGCCCAAATCGGATTTCCTGCGCGAGATCATCGCGCGTGGCTTTTTGGCCGATTGTACCGATCTGCAAAGCCTTGACGATGCGCTGATCAAAGGGCCCGTCACCTGCTATATCGGATATGATGCGACCGCCAAATCGCTGCATGTGGGCCATCTGCTCAACATCATGCTCTTGCGCTGGTGGCAAAAAACCGGCAACCGCCCCATCACCTTGATGGGTGGCGGCACGACCAAGGTGGGTGATCCCAGCTTCCGCGCCGACGAGCGCCCGCTTTTGACGCCGGACCAGATCGACGCCAACATCGCGGGGATGCAGCGCGTTTTCGGCCGCTATCTCGGCTATGGCGGGGGTACGACCGACGCCACTATGCTCAACAATGCCGAATGGCTTGATGGTCTGAACTATCTGGAATTCCTGCGTGATATCGGGCGGCATTTCTCGGTCAACCGGATGTTGTCGTTTGAAAGCGTGAAATCGCGGCTGGACCGCGAGCAAAGCCTCAGCTTTCTCGAATTCAACTACATGATCCTGCAGGCCTACGATTTCCTAGAGCTTTACCGCCGCGAGGGCTGCGTGCTTCAAATGGGCGGCTCGGATCAATGGGGCAATATCGTCAACGGGATCGACCTGACCCGCCGGGTGGTGGATGCGCAGATCTTCGGACTGACCACGCCGCTTTTGACCACCTCGGATGGCAAGAAGATGGGCAAATCCCAAGGGGGCGCGATCTGGCTCGATGGCGAGATGCTCAGCCCTTATGAGTTCTGGCAATTCTGGCGCAACACGACCGATGCCGATGTGGGGCGTTTTTTGAAGCTCTATACCGAATTGCCGGTGGCTGAATGCGACCGCCTCGGCGCGCTGGAGGGGTCCGAGATCAACGCGGCCAAGATCATCCTCGCCAATGAGGTAACAACGCTGCTGCACGGGGCCGAGGCCGCCGCGACGGCGGAGGCCACCGCGCGCGAAGTGTTCGAGCGTGGCGGCGCGGGCGATGATCTGCCGACGCTGACACTCAGCGCCGCCGAGATCGCAGATGGCATCTCGGTCGCACAGTTGATCACACGGACAGGCCTTGCCGCTTCGGGCAAAGAGGCCAAGCGCCTGATTGCCGAGGGTGGCGCGCGGATGAACGACGCGCCTGTCACCGATGCGGGGCTGATGATCGGCGCGACCGATCTGGCCCAACCGATCAAGCTATCAGCGGGCAAAAAGCGCCATGCGCTGGTGGTGCTGGCGGGCTAAAGCCCGCCTTACCCCGCCACCGCGCGCAAAAGCCGCGCGCGGCCCGGGGGCACGGCGCGGATTTCCAGCCCCGTGAAGACATGCAGCGTGTCCAGATCGCGGTCGATCACCGCATGATCGCTGACCCAGCCCCCCATCATCAGATAGGTGCGCAGCAAGGGCGGCATCTTGGCCTGCGCGCGCTTGAGATCGGGCTTGCGCCGCAGGCGCGCGGCAAAGCGAAAAACGGCCGGTGCCTTGACGCGCGGCAACCAGCGCTTGGGCGCGATATGGCGGTCACGCAACAGCGCGAAAGCATCCGAATAATCGCGCGCCTCGGTGCCGTGAAAGGATGAGCAGCCAAACAGCATCTCGACCCCGTCGCGATCGACCAGCGCTGTCATCGCGCCCCATGCCAGCCGCAAGATATCGGGATCATGCCAATCGGGATGGATACAAAAGCGCCCCATCTCGACCATCGGCCCATCAAAGGCGGCAAGCGCGGATAATTCGTAGAACTGCGCTGAATAGCTGCGCCCGATCTCGGCCCCCGAGCCGAGCCTCAAAAGCCGGAAACAGCACACCAGCGCACCTGTGCGGATATCCTCGATCAAAACATGGGTGCAGGCATCATCGAAATCATCGCGGTCCAACCGCTCGGCATCAGGGCCGCGAAAGGCCAAGGTGCGCAGCCGTTGGGCCGCTTCGAGATCGGCGCCATCCGCCGCGATCCGCGCACGGTAACGCCCTTTTGCCAGATCCAACATCGCGATCCGCTCCTGCCCAGTCGATCTCGATCGATCGCAGTCCGTTCCGGCCGATCATGCCGGGATATGCGACAAATCCTATGATGCGTGCGTGACCATCTCACGACAAGACAAAGCTTTTAGTTGTCGAGCGCGTCGCCGATGTTGATCCGGCCGAAATTGCCAAGCAATTGACCAAAGAAGGTCACTTCGCGCACCGAGCTGGTGGTTACGCGGCGCGACAATTGCACGACACGCCCATCTTCAAGCCCGAATTCCTCGATATTGCTGACCCGCCCGTTGGCATCGAAGGAGATGGCCAGCAATTGCCGCTCCATGATCTGGGGCGCACGAATGCCCAAGGACCGAATCCTGTATGCCGTGTAAAGCCACGCCTCGTCGCGCATCACACCTGCGGCACCCGGCGTGCCGATGGCCGCGATCACCGCGTCGCGGCTGGCACCGATCTGCACCTGTTCCAACGCCTCGGCGGGCGGAACATAGCCATGATTGTCGAATGTCGGATCACATGCCGCCAGTGACAGCACAAGCGCCAGACCGATCAGACCTTTGCGGAATGCGCGCGCTTGCTCTAGCATGACCAACCTCTTGTCTGTAGGCCCCGACTGCTGCGCCCTTGCGCCGCGACCGAAAGCTTTTTATCGGCTTAACTTACCCAAGCCCACAGGGCAAGAAGACGACGACGCCACGAGGAGGGCGCGCTATGGCCGACACCCCGGAAAGAATCGTCCTCGCCCGCCTGCCCCGCGGTGCTGATTTCAGCTTTGATATCGCACCCGATGCAACAGCGCGCGCAGCCCTTGCTGCGTCGTTCGGATTGCTCGCACTGCGCAAGTTGCGTTTTGCGGGCCGCCTTGTCGCCGAGGGCAAGCGCGACTGGGTGCTGCATGCAACCTTGGGCGCGACCGTGGTGCAGCCTTGTGTCGTCACTGCCGAGCCCGTGACGACCCGCATCGACGATCCGGTCAAGCGCCGCTTTCAGGCCGATATGCCCGAGCTCGACGGCGATGAGGCCGAAATACCCGATGACGACACGCTTGAGCCGCTGCCCGAGACCTTGGAGCTTACCGCGGTCATGGCCGAAGCCTTGGCCCTTGCCTTGCCGCT
>JAQCLA010000283.1 GCA_027592105.1 Pseudomonadota bacterium
GTGTCTCGCGGCCCATGGTCGCCTCCTTGATACAGCGGGACGTGTCCCTTTCCCTTCGTATCCCTGCGCAAAGCGATCAAGTCAAGCGCGCCGCACCGCAGCCGCCTCTTGCCTTTGTTGCGTGAAACAGGCAGGTGGCGGCCCATGGAAAAGCCTTTTGATGGACAAATCGCGCTGGTCACCGGCGCATCGCGCGGGATCGGTGCGGCGAGTGCCGAATGGTTGGCGGCGCGCGGAGCGCATGTCGTGGCCGTTGCCCGCAATGTGGGCGCGCTCGAGGAACTCGACGACCGGATCAAAACGGCAGGCGGACAAGCCACGCTCGCACCGATGGATGTGACCGATGAGGGCGCGATGGCGCATTTGTGCCGCTCGCTCCATGAGCGTTGGGGCCGCGCCGATATCTGGGTACATGCCGCGATCCATGTGACCGCACTGACGCCCGCGCCGCATTTGGCGGCCAAGGATCTCGACAAGCTGATCGCCACCAATATCCGCGCATTCGCCCGGCTGATGGCCTTTGTCGATCCCTTGATCGCGCCCGCACCCAAGCCACAGGCGCTATTTTTCGACGATCAATGGGACGCGAAATTCGCTGGCCCCTATGGCATGTGCAAGGCCGCGCAGCGCGCGATGATCCAGTCATGGCAAGCGGAGACCGCGAAATTCCCGCTCAAGGTGCATCTGGTGCAGCCACGCCCCATGCCCACGGCGGTGCGCGCGCGCTTCTACCCCGGCGAAGATCGCGGCGTGCTTCTCCACCCCCAAGACGAGGCGGCGCGGCTTTTGCCGGTTCTGCAAGACTAGCATCGCGGCCAGGGCGGTTCAGGCGCGGCGCGCCTCCAACTCATCTGCGATCGCCTCGGCGCGCGCGGCCAATTCGGCCAGCCCATCGGTGAACCGATCCGGCAATTCGGTGCGCGGGGCCGCCTCTTGCAACTCGGCGATGCGGCGCGCGCGATCTGCCAAGCGCTCTTCCGAGGCGGCCAGCGTTTTTTCCTGCGCGGCCAATTTGTCTTGCAGCGCTTTGACCTCATCCTCGAGCGCCGCTGTCTTATCGGCCAGCATCAGCCCCGCCATCAACAGCATCCGGTCAACAGGCATACGCCCGATCTGGCCCAAGATCACGGCGGCCTCTGTATCGAGCATGCGCGCGGCGGCGTGCAGATACGGCTCTTCGCCCGGCTGACAGGCGACGGCGAAATCGCGGCCACCAATCTGGATATTGATCTCAGGCATGCGCACCCCCTGCTGTTTCGGCCTGATCGAGATCGGCCAAAATACGTTCCAGTTCAGCCGCCTCGGAGGCGCGTTGCGCGCGCAGCGCGTCAAGCTCGACCACCAGCGTTTTGTTCAGCACCGCTGGGTCAGTGGCGTTCTCGCCGCGCATCCGGTTGAGATTCTTGATCAAACGGTCGTTGATGACCTGTAGCTCCTTGATCTTGGCGCGCAGGGTCATGGCACGTTCTTCCGGGTGATGACCGGCGGCGGCCTGTAGCTCTTCGGCGATATCGCGCGCCTCTTCCTGTGCGGCGATGGCGGCGTCACGCTCGCCCTTGAACCGGGCCATGCGCGCCTCAAGATCGGCGATCTTGGCGGTTTTGGCGGCCAATTCCTCGGCCATGCCGTGATCCGCGGCGGGTTCTTGCGTGGCCAAGGTGGCTTGCAGCCGGGCAATCTCGGCCTCATGCGCGGCGATGGTGTCGGCGGCCGCCTGTGCGGCGGCTTGCGCTTGTGCGGGATCGATCAGCCCGGCCATCTGCGCTTCGAGTTGCGCGATCCGCGCCTCGGCCGCCTCGGCGCGCAAAAGCGCATCTTCGAAAGCCGCCGAACTCAGGCCCGGATCTTCCAAGACCGCTGGCACCATAGCCTCGCCCAGACCGGTGGCGATCCGGTCAAGCGCCGCGGCCAAGCGCGCCTCCAAAGTATTGAGTTTTTCGAATTCGGCGGTCTCGCCCATCGCTCTCGATGCCCCGTTTATCCGCGTCCCGACACATGCCGGAAATGGCTGCTGCTGTTGCGCTATAGCGAAATGCAATTTCCCCGGATTTGCAAGGATTTCCGCGCCAACCTGAATGTAATGCGCGGGAAATGGACATTTTGCCCCTGCTTACTGGTTGCGCCAACATGCGCCTCTGGTAGAACCGGGCGCATCTGCCCGTTTGTGGTAGCGGCGGGCGCATCGGCTCGACGCGGCCGCGCATGGGATATGCAAGCTGCCATTCGAAGGACACCACAATGGACCTCACTGCACGCGCCGCACGCCATCCCGATCATTGGCGGCGGGCCACTTGTATCCGCACATTGGCGCTGGACGCCGTGGCCGCGGCCAATTCGGGCCATTCCGGCATGCCGATGGGCATGGCCGATGTGGCGACCGTGCTGTTTGACAAGCATTTGAGCTTTGATGCCTCTATCCCTGATTGGGCCAACCGCGACCGCTTTATCTTGTCGGCGGGCCATGGCTCGATGTTGCTTTACGCGCTGCTCTACCTGACCGGCTCGCCCGATATGACGCTGGAGCAGGTCAAGAATTTCCGCCAGCTGGGCGCAATCACGGCAGGCCATCCCGAATATGGCCATGCGATGGGGATCGAAACGACAACCGGCCCCTTGGGCCAAGGCATCGCCAATGCCGTGGGTTTCGCCATGGCCGAGGAATTCCTGCGCGCCAAATGGGGCAAGAAGATCATCGACCACCACACCTATTGCATCGCGGGCGATGGCTGCTTGATGGAAGGTGTCAGCCAAGAGGCGATCGCGCTGGCGGGCCGTCAGGAATTGTCGCGGTTGATCGTGTTGTGGGATGACAACGGGATCACCATCGATGGCAAGGTCTCGATCGCCGATCGCACCGATCAGCTGGCGCGTTTCGCGGCTAGCGGCTGGGATGTATTCTCTTGCGACGGTCATGACCCGGACGCGATCGACGCCGCGATCACGGCGGCCAAGGCAAGCCCCCGCCCCGCGATGATCGCGTGCAAAACCCATATCGCCATCGGCCATGCTGCCCAAGATACATCAAAGGGCCACGGTGCGCTGACCGATGCAGCCCAGCTCAAGGCCGCGAAAGATGCCTATGGCTGGTCGCATGGCCCCTTTGAGATCCCTGCCGATCTGAAGAGCTGGTGGGAAGGCGTGGGCGCCAAAGGTCAGGCCGCGCGGCAAGCATGGGAAGGTGAGTTCGCCGCCCTCTCGGACGGCAAAAAGGCCGAGTTTACCCGCGCCTTTGGCCGCGACATGCCCAAGAAACTCAGCGCCGCGATCCGCGCCCTGAAAAAGAGCCATTCCGACAAGCTTCCCAAGATCGCCACCCGCACCGCCAGCCAATTGGCGCTTGAGGTGATCAACCCGCTCTTGGGCGAACATCTGGGCGGCTCGGCGGATCTCACCGGGTCGAACAACACCAATACCAAGGATATCGGCACTTTCGGCCCCGAGGATCGTAAGGGCCGCCATATCCACTACGGCATCCGCGAGCACGGA
>JAQCLA010000284.1 GCA_027592105.1 Pseudomonadota bacterium
CAGCCATAGATGTAGTAGCCCATCCGCAGCACTTCGGTTTCCACGATGGTCCGGCAGGTTTCTTGCGCACCGAAATTGGTGCGCGGCAAAAAGACCTGACCGACCGCCATCAGTTGATCCATGCGCGGCTCATGGCCGGTGCGGCGGACCTGATCGTAAAAGAACTGCACCGGGATCTGCACATGGATGCCCGCGCCATCGCCGGTGCGGCCATCAGCATCGACCGCGCCGCGGTGCCACACGGCCCGCAAGGCGTTGATGCCATTGTCCACCACTTGCCGCGACGGCTTGCCGTCGATCGACACGACAAGACCCACGCCGCAGGATGAATGCTCTTCATCCTCGGAATACAGGCCATTCTCGGCCAGCCATGCGCGCTTTGCCTCTTCGGCGGCGACCCATTCGGCATCATATTTGGTCATCGTCTCGTCCCTTTCGTTCGGGCCGGGCGGTGCGTCCCTGTCACGCGCCCGGAAAAATCTGTTCAGCCGTTCTGCATCGGCCCAACTGGCCCACCGCTCATCATCTCGCCGCAATCATAGATCGGGGTCATGCTGAGAAAGCCCGCTTCGCCGGTCTGGGCGAATTCCATCGGGCTGCTGTCGTACTCAAAGCTTTCGTCACCATCGACGACGGTCTCGATACCACCGAAAAACAGCCGCCATTCGGGATGTAAGAATTGGTTGCCCTGCACCCGGCGCTGCCCCGCACCGAGGTTGTATTGATAGGCGAAGTCCGTCACCAAAAGCCGCTCACCGTCGATGCTGACCGCGTCACCCGCCAGGCTGTCAAAGCCGGTGTAGTCACGCTGCACGGTCCCCGATGCACCCTCGATCAGCAGCGAGAACACCATGCTGTCACTGCCGCTGTCCAAAAGCTCGGTCAGGCTGGCGGGGTCTTGCTCGGGTTCGATCAAGATGCTGCCGCCACCAGACCGCACATTCCAACTTTGCAGCCAGCGAAACTCCGCATCCGTGTAGCTGAGGTGGAATGGGCCGTCACCATCGACGGAAACCCGCCAATGCGTGCCTTGCGGATCGGCGGCGCATTGCCAGTGATGGCTGACGGTGCAGCCCCGCGCCTGCACGGTCAAAAATGCGGTGCAGCCTGCGGGCACCTCGAACAACTGGGGTTGGGCCGCAAGCGGTGCGGGCAAGGCAAAGCCCATCACCGCCGCAAAAGCGGCTGCGATAAGGCTAATTTGTCTTGTCCGGTTCACTTTGCTCAGCCCTTTCGCTTTTTGCCGTTACTCTGCGGCGACCGCGCCCGACATAGCGAGCTTTTCCAAGATCGCCTCGGCCGCTTCGCGCCCGTCACGGATCGCCCAAACCACAAGGCTTGCGCCGCGCACGATATCGCCCACGGCGTACACATCGGGGATCTGGGTCTCATGGGTGCGGAAATTAGCCTTGATCGTGCCCCAACGAGTCACTTCCAGCTCGGGCGCGCCCCAAAGCGTCGGCAATTCCTCGGGCTCGAAGCCCAGCGCCTTGATGACCATATCGGCGGGCTCGTTGTAATCGGCGCCTTCGATGATCTCGGGGCTTTGGCGGCCGGTCGCATCGGGCTGACCAAGGCGCATCTTCTGCACCATCACGCCCTCTACCCTGTCGCCAGTGAAGCCCTTGGGGGCGGACAGCCAGACGAAATCGACGCCCTCTTCCTCGGCATTGGCGACTTCGCGCTGCGAACCGGGCATGTTGGCCTTGTCGCGGCGATAGAGGCATTTGACGCTTTCGGCCCCCTGACGGATCGCAGTGCGCACGCAATCCATCGCGGTGTCACCACCGCCGATCACGACGATGCGCTTACCTGCGGCGTTCAACTCACCGCTGTCGAATTCCGGCACCTCGTCGCCAAAGCTTTTGCGGTTGGACGCGGTCAGGTAGTCGATCGCGCGCACGACGCCATCAGCACCCACGCCCGGCGCGTTCAGATCGCGGGATTTGTAAACACCAGTGGCGATAATCACGAAATCATGCTTGCCACGGATCGCGTCGAAGCTGATCGTTTCGCCCACGTTGCAGTTAAGGACAAAGGCGATGCCCGCATCCTCAAGCTGCTGGGTACGGCGCATGACCACATCCTTCTCCAGCTTGAAGCCGGGGATGCCATAGGTCATCAACCCGCCTGCGCGGTCGTAGCGGTCATAGACCGTGACCTGTAGCCCTGCACGGCGCAGCATGTCGGCGGCAGCCAAACCACCGGGTCCAGCGCCGATGATGCCCACCGATTCTGTCCGCTCGACCGAGGGGATGCCGGGCTTGACCCAGCCCTGATCCCACGCGGTGTCGGTGATGTATTTCTCGACCGAACCGATCGTCACCGTGCCATGGCCCGATTGCTCGATCACGCAATTGCCCTCGCACAGGCGATCTTGCGGGCAGATGCGGCCACAGATCTCGGGGAAGGTATTGGTCGCCTGACTGATCTCATAGGCTTCTTGCAGACGCCCTTCGGCGGTCAGCTTCAGCCAATCGGGAATATTGTTGTGCAGCGGGCAATGCGACTGGCAATAAGGCACGCCGCATTGGCTGCAGCGGCCCGCCTGTTCGGCGGCCTTTTCGCGCGCGTATTCACCGTATATCTCGTCGAAATCAGCCTTGCGCAGCGTCGGTGGACGCTTCTCGGGCATTTCTTTCGGCAACGAGACGAATTTCAACATGGGTTGCTTGGCCACGAAACATCTCCCATCCTAGCTGCGACGCCTATACCGATAGCGCGCAAGGATAAAAAGACAGTATTGCTGACCTATTTTAAGATTCTTCTGCTCCATAAACGCAAGGCCCCGCTGAAATACCGGCAAATTAGTAAACAAACGGACCTATCGGATATTTAATAATGAAAAACCAATATCTTAGAATTTTGTCCGCTTGGGTGGGTGTTACGCGATGACTTTTTGGCACCTCATCTTGCTGGCCTTGATCCAAGGGATCACCGAGTTCTTGCCTGTCTCAAGCTCGGGCCATCTGGTGCTTTTGCCGAATCTCACGGGGCTGGCCGATCAGGGGCAATTGCTTGATGTCGCGGTGCATGTCGGCACGCTGGCCGCTGTGATCCTTTTCTTCTGGTCCGATGTGCGGATGGGGCTTTTGAGTGTGCCGCGCATGCTGACGGGCCGGATCGACACGCAAGGTGCAAAGCTCGCCTTTTTGCTGATGATCGCCACGATCCCCGTGGTGCTGGTCGGGCTGGTGCTGCATCTGACGGGGCTGGATGATGCGATGCGCTCGGTGGCGGTGATCGGTTGGAGCATGCTGATCTTCGGCCTCGTCCTCTACTGGGCCGATCAACGTGGGCCGCAGGTGCAAAAAGCCGAAGGGTGGACCATCCGCGATGCCATCATCTTGGGGCTTTGGCAGGCGGTGGCCTTGATCCCCGGCACCTCGCGCTCGGGCATCACCATCACCGGCGCGCGGTTCTTGGGCTATGACCGCCAATCGGCGGCGCGCATCGCAATGCTGATGTCGATCCCGACCATCGCG
>JAQCLA010000011.1 GCA_027592105.1 Pseudomonadota bacterium
TCGTGCCAATAGACCAGCGGCCAATTATGCACTAACAATCAAACCGGACCAGTCAGAGCAGGCTAGGCAGTGGGAAGATCGCGCAGCTCGCCCAGATAGCGGGCAAGGGGCACCACCCTGTGGCCATCCTCGCAATCGGCCTCATCGAAAAGGCCGATCTCGATCGAGAAATCATCGACGCTGGCATCGTGCGCGTCGCGGGGTTCGGTTAGTTTTGGCATCATATTCATTGGGCGTCCTTTGCGAAGGTCTGCCCAAGCGTCTGCAAATGCCGTGCCAGCGCGTCAAATCAGGTCAGAACGACCGATGTGATCATGGCATTGTCGATCTCGATCTCTTCGCCCAAGGTTATGAATTCCGCGTTCAACGCGTCGCGGATGCGCAGCGCCAGCGCGTTGCGCGTGGCCGGGTCGCGGACCTCGTCCTCGCTCATGCCTTGCATCTGTGCCAGCACCACCGCGCGCAGCTGCGCCTCTATCTCTTGCAGGCGAAGCACAACCACATCGCCCACGAAGGGTGAGCCGAAAACCGACAGCGAAACTTCCATGCTAAACAGGCGTTTGGTCGTACCGATATTGCCGGTAAACGGCATGGTGAAGCTGAAATAGCGATAGGCGGGCGGGATGATCGTACCCTCTGCGTCGCGTTCGACGTCTTCGGCATCAGCCTCGGCAATGGGTTCGACGACGGGTTCGGGGGGCGCGATCAGCCCCTTTTCGATGCGATAGCTTTGCAGCCGATCCGTCTCAGGCGCGATCATCGTGTGACCGGCCGCGAAGATGCCGATAATCACGGCACCCGGCCCGACGTAGAGCAACCCTTTTCCAAGTCGTTTGAGCACGGTCCACTCCGCTTCTGTCACCAATATCTACGACGCAAATGGGAAAAATGTAAGCAGGGGGCGGATGGGCGTCAAACTATTGGCACTGTGACGGGCGATGGCCCGGTTCTTGCAACTTGCTTGGCATGGTACAAAATTCAGCCTTCGCCCTGCCTTTTTGCTCTTTGCCTCACACTCTTGGCGCAGCCTGTGCCGCCTTGGCATTCGCGGCCATGGTACCGTCCGTAGCCGGGGCAGGGGGGGTACCTGATTGCGAGGCGATGGCCGCCCGCATCGGCGCGGCTGCAGGACTGCCCGAGGGGCTTTTGCCTGCGATCGCGCGGATCGAGTCCGGGCGCAGCGTGGAAAACACCGTGCGCGCTTGGCCTTGGACGCTGAACCATGCGGGCGAGGGGCTGTATTTCGAAACCCGACAAGCGGCGTTGGGCTATCTGCGCGAGGCTGTGGCGCAGGGCCCCGTCAACATCGATGTCGGTTGTATGCAGGTCAATTATTATTGGCATGGTGAGAATTTCTCCGCGATCGAGGCGATGATCGATCCAGAAACAAACATCCGCTACGCGGTGCAATTTTTGAGAGAGTTGCATGCCAGAGAGGGTTCATGGGACGCGGCAGTGAAAAACTATCATTCCACCGATCCAGAGCGTGGTGCGCGTTATCATCATGCTTTCGAAACGGCGCGCGCCGAGATTGACCCTTCGGCCGTGGGACGCAGCGATATGATGTCAGTCACAGGGGTCGCCGCGTTGAGCGGACGCGAGGCGATCATTGCGGGTGGCCTTTTTGGGCATGCCTTGCCAGGGTCGCTGGGCGGTGTCACACCTTACGGGGCCGGCGGTGCCGCCACCCCTATGGATGCACCCGAGGTCACCACGCAGAGCGCCTATGACGCGCTACTGGCCATGTTGGCCGCGCGCGACGGCGAAGCCATGGCTTTCTATCTGAGCGAGGTCGACCTGGCGGAAACGAGCCAATCGCCCGTCTTGCGGAGCAAATGGACCCGCGTCGAAGCCTTTCGCGAAATGTTCAAGACCCAACCTTGAGGCCATTTCTCAGCGCAAGAAGTCAAAGAGGCTTTGTTGCGAAAGCTTGGCAAAGACCTGCTGCGCGGCATCGCGGTTGACCAGAAGGCTTTGCAGCTTGCTGATCACTTCGGCCATATCTGCATCTTCGATGCCGCTGCGGGTTTCGGCAACCAACAGGTCTTTGCGGTTCAGCGCCTCGGATTGAATGTCGGCAGCGTTGAAATAGGCGCCCACATGCGCGCGTTGCAGCCCGATGTGCTCGATCCCGGACCACAGCTTTTCGATGGAGGCGCTGATTGCTTGATCGGAATCTACCAGCATACGCGATGCGCCGGATGCCGCGTTTTGATCATTGATCGGGGTGATGGTCATACCCTTGTTAAGGGGGCTTGCGGCGATGCTTTCACCAGCAATATGATAATCGCGAAAGCCGATTTCGCCGCCTGCTTGCGCTGTGACGAAAACGCCGCTGCCGTTTGTCTCTGCGACAGCGCTCAATCCGGTCGTAGCACTGACGGCATTGATCGCGGCGACAAGGGCATCGGGCGAACCCGCCACAAGCTCTGCCGAAATGGGCGCTGACCCAAGCGGGCCGCTGATCGTGAACTCGTGCAGTTGCGGTGTGCGTTCGGCGCTGACGTCAATGCGCACCCGGCCGCCCGTCATGGTCAGGGCGGTGGCGCTATCCCCTGCCGTCTCAAGCGATGCCGCAAGGCCGTTGAATATATCGAAGACCGATACTGGCCCCTCGTCGGTCTCGATCCGCATGAATGCATCGGCGCCATTGACCGCCGTGGGCAAGGCAAGATCATCGGATGCCAACACAGTGGTCTGGCCCGTGTCGCCCGCGTAGCTCACCGCACCGTTGGCATTTGTCACAAATGGGGTTTCGCGTGTCATGTAACCACCGAACAAGGCCTGGCCCCGGTCATCGGTGGTATTTGCCAGGCCGATCAGGCTGTCGCGCAGCTGGACGATCTCGGCGCGGATCGCGAGGCGATCGGCGGGCATGTTGGTGTCATTGGCGGCTTGAATGGCCAATTCATTGGCCCGGATCAAGATATTCTGAACGCTTTCAAGGACCGTGTCCGACAATCCAAGGCGCGTTTTCGCTGATCCCATATTGTCGGTGAAGCGCGAAACGTCGGCCTCCATTTCCTTGATCGCCGATAGCCGTGCGGCCGCGACCGGGTCTTGCGAAGGGCGCAGATCCTTTTTGCCGCTGGCGATCTGTTCTTGATAGGCGTTGGCCTGTTCGGTCAAACGGGAAATACCCCGTATGGCCTGGTCGTTGAACGTCTTTGTACTGATCGGCATCGGCGCCTCCGGTTACGAGATCGCGTTGAGCAAGGTATCGAGAAGATCGCTGGCGGTGCGCAAGACGCGCGCCAGCGCTTGGTAGGCTTGTTGCTGTTCGAGCAAACGCGCCGCCTCATCGTCGAGATTGACGCCCGAGTATTCGGCCTCGAGTTCGACGGCCGCATCGCGCCGCGCCTCGGCGCTGCTTTGCGCAATAGTGGCTGCGCGCGTGTCGGCACCCGTGCTGGTGACAAGGGTCGAGAACTCTGCGCCAAAGCCGCCCCGCCCGGTCTGCGAGCTCCCATCCCCAAGGGCAAAGAGCGCGATCGCATTTCGGCCATCGCCCGTGCCATTCTGGTTTGCCTCGACATAGAAACGATCACCGGTTTCAAGCACACCATTCAAATCGAAACGCATGCCATAGGCTGCAAAACTGCCATTTTCCTCGACAGTGCGCGTGGCCATCGAATGGCCCGTGTTGCGGTCGATGATCTCGACGCGCCGCGCCGCACCATCGACGACCTGCACCTCAAGTGCTGCTGGGGTGGGGGCAATGGTCTGGGGCTTGCCAAAGGCTGCCGCAATCCGGCGCGCGCCGCTGCCCGTGGCAATCACGATCAAATCTTCGCTCGGCAAATTGCCAAGGCTAAGGCGTTCGGCAACCAAGCTTGTCGCGGTGGCGCTGAGTTGCACCGCATCGCTACCGGTCGAGGCGATGCGCAAACCCGTCGGCGCTAGGGTGATCTCGGCATCGGCGCTGACCAAGCCGAGGCTTTCGGCAACGTCCGAGGGCCGCAGGCGGAAATCGCTGATCCCGCTGCTTTGTGGCACCAAAAGCTGGGCTACCGTCTCCCCGCCTGTGGTAGTGAGGCTGAGCGAGATAGCAGGCACTTCGTCCGACGCAACCTGCGTAGCTACGCCGTCCCAATCAAAGGTCAGTGTGGTGTCAGTGCCGTCAATGACAGTGTCGATGGAGAAACTGGTCGCACCACTGAGTGCAGAGATCGCGCGCCCGGTGAGACCGGCACTTGCCCCAATGGCACCCAGCCCGAATGCGGCGGCATCGACCGCTGGCGTCTCAGGCGAGAGGCGCAGGATCTGGCCACTCAGGCTGCCGCCAGTTGCTGCGACCCGAAGTGTGCTGCTGTCATTAATGCTGCTTTTTTCAAAGAAAGCCGTGATCCGGCCCACCTCTGGCCCGGTGATCGCGATCTCGCCATCCACCATTGTCAGGCCGTAGCTATGGTTGCCCAAAAGGATCTGCACCGTCGTCCCGTCTTCAGGCTTGGTGGCAACCGCAAGACCCGCCAGCGTCGGCACCGTGCCGAGGCTCCGCAGCTCTGCCGCCATGGCCTGCGCGACCGTGGCTGATCCAAGGTTGGACAAAGCGGCGCTGTCGATCGCGGCACTCAGCGCCGAAGTGCCGTTGATCCCCGCGATGGTCACAGACAGCCGTGTTGCAGCCGCGACGGCGGCGTAACCATCCGGGTCAGCCTCGGCAGTATCGAGGCCCTCGGAAAGCGCAAAGGAAAGATCCTGCCAGCGTCCGGCTGGGTCGATTTGGCGGGTCATCAACCCGTCGCTGAAAATGTCGGCGCTGCTTGTGGCGCTTTCGCCTTGCCATGTCACACCAAAGGACTGGCTGCCCAAAAGCGTGATATCGCCCCCAAGGCGTAGTGCCGTCGTGCCGTTTGCACTGGCAAGCGTCACTGCATTGCCGCGCGCAATGGCCGTGTCGCTGATGGGGGTCGCGGTAAAGCTACCACCGCCTGAAGTGATCTCCCCAAGCACCAGATCATCGCCGCTCTCTGAGACAAGCACGATGCGATCAAGCGCTGAGCCAAGGGTGGCCACGACGCCCGTGTCTTGACTGCGCGCGTTGATCGCGTTTTGCAGCTCTTCAAGCGAACCGCCCGCGACATTGGCGGAAATCGCGATCGGGGTCTCATTGCGGGCCATCAAGGTAAAGGCGACGAGGCCGTCAGGCACCTGGGTCAAGGCAAGCCGCGTTGCGGCATCGGCGCGAATGCCAGTGTCGGCCAAGGCGGCATTGATCCGCTCGGCGATGATCCCAGCTGACACCCCGGCGGGGATTGCGATCTGCTCGGCCTCAGTGCCAATTGCAAAGGTCAAATTGCCCGCCGCCGTGCCCGAGACCGCCGCTGCATCACCAAGCTGCAGGCTTGGCGCGATCCCGTTCGTCGAGAAGGTCAAAACCTCTGACCCGGCGGTGGTGCGCCGGACCACCTCCATGCCTCGATAGCCGATGCCATTATTGCCATTCAGGAAATCGGCCCGATATTCCGCCTCGGCCAGAAAGCCGTTGGCCTCGGTCAGAAATCCGACGACTTCGGATTGGCTGAGCGCTGTTCCCGCGATTTGACGCCCGTCGCGGGTAAAGACCTGGAGGTTGCTGACATCGACCAATCCGGTCACGACACTGCCTGACAGCGTGTCTGGGCCAGCGATGCTGGCGGCGGTGATGGCCCCTGTGCTGGTGGCGCTGGCAATCGTCAGATTGCCCGCTGATCCCGCCGCGAACAGGCCAAGATCGGCAAAACCTATGCCTGCGCTCGTGCGCAGCGTTCCCGCATTCAGCATGCGCGCAAGATCGCCCGCGTCCGATCCGGGTTGATCGCCGATATACTCCTGAAAGGCTGTCAGGCCGAAACTATGGGCCGTGCCATTCAGCGTGATGGAAAACGCCGTGGCTGCGGCCGTTTGTGCCTCCGTCATGGAAAAGCTGACACTGTCTTGTCTGCCCATCGACACCAGATCGACCGAACTTGTGCCGGCAGGGATCACGCCCAACACACCGTTTTGGCGCAGTGCCGTGGCGGACAGCGTCGAAAGATCGTCACGCAGCAGCTTTGTCACATCCGTCAGCCCGGTTGCGCCGAACGGGGCAACGGCGGCGGCCTCGAGCGTGGTGTCGGAGGTGTTAGTGATATCGGCTTGGCTCAACAAAAGACCAGCGGCGGCCAATTCCTGCGGCTTGTCGATCAAGAAGCGCATTTGTGCGGCCTTGCCGATCTCGGCGCGCAGGGTGAACTCATCGCCATCGGCGGGCGTGCCGGAAATATCGATACGCACGGGTCCGATTGTGATCGGTCCGGGGTTGTGCGTCGTCGCCTTGCCGGTCGCATCGAAGCTCATCCATGCCCCGCGCGCCGCCGAATAGCTAAAGCGGGTCTCGGCTGCGACTTGGTCGATCACCTCGGGTGCGGTGGCGGTGGCTGTAAAGCGGCCGAGATTGGTTGCCGATTGTGAGACGGCCACACCGTCGGCTGTGAAAAGTGCGCCACCGACCTTGCCGTTCAGGTCGATTCCGTTCGCATGCACCTCGTTGAACTCGGCGGCCAGCCGGCTTGCCAGCGCATCAAGGGCCTGCATCGCTTTGTTCACGGCGCCATAAGCTTCTGACAGTCCGGCCAAACGACCCGACGAGACTTGTTGGGTTTCGGCAAGGCCAGGCGATTGACCGGCTAGAAAGACCAGCCTGTCGTCGCTTTGCTGTACCTGTAGCGAACCGGTCTGGGTTGCGGACCCAAGCACTGGTCCATTGCCGCTTCTGCCAAGGGTCACCGTGGCAGCCCCGCTGGCTGTGGAGCTCACCGTGACCCCGACAAGCGTGGCAATCTCGGAAATCGTTTGGTCGCGTGCATCAAGGATGGCGTTGGACGCGCCACTTGCGCTGCCCGATGCGATCAACTGGCTTTGCGTGTTGCGTAGCGTGACCAAAAGACCGTTTACTTCATCGGCCACATTGGCGCTCTCTTGCCAGATGGTCTCGCGCAACTCGCTGAGGTCTTGTGAAAGCTGGACAAAACCATTGGCCAGCGCGCTGCCCTTGGTCAGGGCCACTGTGCGCGCCGCAAGATCGCCGGGGGCTTGGGCCACACCGCTCAACCCGTCGAAAAACTCGCCAAGGAAATAGCCCAAGTCGTAGTCACCCGGAACCAGAGTACCTTCCAAAGTCTCGAGGCCGACGGCATGCGCCTCTGCCTGTGAGAAGTCAGACGAGGCATCCCGCGCCCGTCCAGAGATGAAGCTGTCAAAGGCACGTGAAATGCCTTCGACCCGCACCCCAAGCCCGGTCTGATCAGCGATTGAGGTGATGTCGTTTTGGCTCGCCGAAATCTCTGACAGTGCCGCACCCCGGCGCCGATAGCCCTCGGTGTCGATATTCGCGATGTTCTGCCCGGTCACGGCCAACGCCTCGCGATAGGCGCGAATGCCGCTGCTTGCGATATCGAACAAACCGGCCATGATCAGTCATCCGCCGTGGCGAGATGCCGTGAAAACTGCGCGTAGAGCGCATCGGCAATGCCAAGCGACAGCCCATCGGATGCGGCGCGGGCGTATTCTTGGTCGAGCATTCCTTGAAATGTATCGCCTGCCGACGAGGTGAGTATCCCATCGGCAAGTTGGCTTTTTCGCGCTTGTTGCAAAAAGCTGTTCAGAAACATCGCTTCGAATTCCTCGGCCGCCTGACGCAGCTGGGCCGGGCCTGCATTGTCGGTGCGGATGTTCGGACGCCCCCAGCCGGGACCTGTCGCGCTTGTGGGGCGGCCAAGCGACTGATCAGCGACTGTCATGCGGGGCAGGGCAGAGGGGGCATCGGTCATCGCGCATGCCTCAGATGATGATAAGTTCTGCGCGGAGCGCACCGGCTTCGCGCAACGCCTCGAGAATGGCGACGAGATCCGATGCCGAGGCACCGACCGCATTGATCGAGTCAACCAGCGAAGATAGCGATACCCCGCCATCAAAGACAAATGCGCGGGCAGGCTCTTCGGTCGCGTCCACCGTGCTTTCCGGTGTGACCACAGGCTCGCCCGGTGCGATGATTGTCTGGTCCTCATTGGTGACCACGGTCGCACCTTGCGCAACATTCAGACGTTCATTGACCCGAACGGTGAGTGATCCGTGGGTCACCGCCGCGGGTGTGACGCGCACATTGCCGCCAATGACGACTGTGCCGGTGCGCGAATTGATGATCACCTGCGCGGGTGGCTCGACCGGCTCAACCTCGATATTCTCCAAGAGCGAAACAAAGGCCACGCGTTGCGACGGGTCTTGCGGCGCACGCACCCGGACCGAGTTCGCGTCGAGCGGGATCGCGACATCGGGGCCGAAGATATTGTTGATCGCCTCGGCCATATTCGCAGAGGCGGTGAAATCGCCACGGTTGAGATTGAGGATCAAGTGCTCGGTCTCAAGGAAGGACGATTCGACCATCCGCTCCGCTGTAGCCCCGCGCGGGATACGCCCCACTGTCGGGATGTTGACGACCAGCGACGAGTTGTCTTGCCCCTCGACCCCAAGGCCACCCACCACAAGATTGCCTTGGGCAATGCCATAGGTTTCACCATCCGCGCCCAGCAAAGGCGTCATCAACAGCGTGCCGCCGCGCAGCGATTTGGCACCACCGATCGTTGACACGGTAACGTCAAGGCGTTGTCCCGGTTTGACAAAGGGCGGCAGGTCGGTGGTGACCATAACGGCGGCGGCGTTGCGCGCATTCAGCCCCTCGACACCGGTGACGAGCCCAAAGCGCGACACCATGGCCTGCATCGACTGCAAGGTCAGTCCGGTGCCGCCATCGCCTGTTCCAGCAAGGCCAACCACCAATCCGTAGCCGACAAGCTGGTTCGAACGTACCCCGGCGATCGATGTAATATCCTTGATCCGCTCAGCGTGAGCAGATTGCGGGATCACGCCGAAAACGCTGGCCCCGATCAGGGTTGCAAACACAAGAGCATACCATGGGGTGCGCATTGGAAAGACCTCTGTCAGTTCGGGGAAATGGATGTCAGTACGCTCGATAGCCAGCCCCGCCGCCCGGCGTCAGCCACGTCGCCCGCACCGATATAGGTGATCTCGGCATTGGCGATCCGATCGGAAAACACCACGTTGTTCGACGTGATATCTTCAGGCCTGACGATGCCGCGCACCCGCACATACTCATCGCCATTGTTCAGCGTCAGCTTCTTTTGGCCGAGGATTTCCAAGTTGCCACCCGGCAAGACGCGCACCACATGGACCGAGACCTGTCCCGACAACGAGTTTGACTGTGCGGCGGTGCCGCTGCCGGTAAAGTTCTGGGTGGTTCCATGTGACAGATCCGCCCCGATTGAGGCAAATGGCAAGACGCTTGGAAGCGTGACATCGAAGGACGAGGTTTTCGCGGTACCCGCGTTTTGCGACTTGGTCGCCTGAAAGCTTTCGGTAAAGGCGATGGTCAGAATGTCACCGACACGGCTTGCGCGGCGGTCAGTGGCAAACAGCCCCGACTGTTGGGGATTATAGATCGCACCACCAGGAAGGCCGCCGGGTTGGTAGTCGGCCGCCAGCGGAAAGATCGGCATAAAGTCCGCACTTGCGGCCTGTTCCACTTGCGCGGAACAGCCGGCGAGACTTGCTGCGAGAATAAGAGCGAGAGGCGGCGTAAGGCGGCGCGTCATGGGTCTTCCGATCACAAGTTATTCGAGATGTGGCGCATCATTTCATCGCTGGCGCTGATGGCCTTCGAGCTGACTTCATAAGCGCGCTGTGTCTCGATCATATCGACAAGTTGTTGGACGACATTCACGTTTGAGCTTTCAAGGTAGCCTTGCTGCAGCTTTCCAAAACCGCCCTCATAGGGAACGCCTTCAATTGGTCCGCCGCTGGCCAGTGTTTCGACCACGAAGGTTTCGCCGATCGGCTGTAGGCCGCGCGGGTTTGTAAAGTTAGCAAGTGTGATCTGGCCAACTTCTTCCGGCTCGTTCTGACCGGCGACCATGACAGAAATCACGCCGTTTTGCCCGATTGTGATTTCGGTCACATTGTCGGGGATCTGGATTTCTGGCTGCAAGATATAACCGCTTGGTGTGGTTAAAGTGCCTTCGGCATTCCGCGAAAAGGCGCCGTTTCTTGTGTACCCCATCCGACCATCAGGCATGAGAACCTGAAAAAAGCCCATCCCATCGATCGCGAGGTCGAGCGAGTTCTCGGTGCTGACAAGGCTCCCCTGCGAATAGAGTTTCTGGGTTGAAACCAAGCGCACGCCGGTACCGACCGTGGAGGAAGAGGTCAGCGCAGTGCCGTCCGCGGTTTGTGCGCCGCCTGAGCGCATCACCTGATACAGAAGGCTTTCAAAATTCGCGCGGTCGCGCTTGAAACCGTTGGTGTTCACATTCGCCAGGTTGTTGGCGATGATCTGCATCTTGGTCTGTTGGGCATTCAGACCGGTCTTGGCAACGTGCATGGCGCTTGCGGACATCTGGAACTTCCTTTGTCAGGTTCGTCCCTTCCGTCTTGCAAGAGCTGTGCCAGCCCAGATCTACTCTTGTGCGATCCGCATGATCTGTGCGGCGGCTTGGTCGATCTGTTTTGCGGATTCGATGAATTTCACGCTCATCTCAAAGCGGCGCTGCAGTTCGATTGTATAGACCAGCTCTTCGACGGCATTGACGTTTGAGCCTTCGAGCATGCCTTGTTGCAAATGTGCAATCTGGTCGGGCGCAGGCAGTGTCCCGTCGACTGCGCGGATGCGTGCATCCTCGCTCTTGATCAGTGGGACGCCGGCCGCAGTGGTCGTACCGATAAATCCAGCCGACACAAACTGACCCACTTCTGCGGCCTGCGGGTTGATCAAGATTTCGCCGATCTGAGTGATCTGGATTTCCCGGTAGGGCGGGATCGCAATTGGCGTGAGCGCATCGCTAAGCACGGTCTCACCTGAACCATTAACTAAAAAGCCATCAGCATTAACAGAGAAGTCGCCGCGTCTGCTCAAGGCCGGTGGCGTTCCATCTGGTGGCTGCACCAAAAACCAACCATCATCGACAATGGCGACATCGGTTTCGATCCCGGTCGGGTCCATTGTGCCGA
Source organism: Pseudomonadota bacterium (assembly GCA_027592105.1). Classification (GTDB taxonomy): domain Bacteria; phylum Pseudomonadota; class Alphaproteobacteria; order Rhodobacterales; family Rhodobacteraceae; genus Roseicyclus. Next base: position 11,044 of record JAQCLA010000011.1, read on the forward strand.
TCTGGTAGGAAAATTCGCTTTCCCCACTTCTGAGCGCAAAGGCACGCGCAGAAGGTTCTTGGCCCGATTGGAGATAGCCGCTGCCGGCTTGGCCCCAAAGATCCTTGCGAAACCCCGGCACAGACATGTTCGTCATATTTTGCGCGTTGATTTTCTGCAACTCTGACAAGTTGTGCATCGAATTTAACGCGGTGTGAATCATGCGATCCATAAGACTTATCGCTCCTGTACCGGGGTGTTGGGTTACATCCGGATGTTGATGATGGTCTGGGTCAGGCTGGTCGTGGTCTCAATCGCTTTTGCCGACGCCTGATAGTTCCGCTGGGCGGTGATCAGGTTCACCAACTCCTCGGTGATGTCGACGTTCGAACGTTCGAGCGAGCCCGATTGGATGGTGCCAAAGCCTTCCGCGCCAGCCTCTCCGACCTGTGGGCGACCCGACACGGCGGTTTCGACATAGGTCGCGTTGCCGATCTGCTTGAGGCCGTTTTGGTTGTTGAAGCTCGCAATAACGATCTTGCCCAATGGGTTGTTCTGACCATTGGTATAGTTGGCGCGGATCGTTCCAGAACTATCAATCTCGATCCCGTCAAGGCGACCGGAGGTGAAACCGTCTTGCTCGACCGATAGCACGGAGAAGGGCTGAGCAAACTGGCTTGAGGCAGAGAAATCGACATCAAGCGAGATCGAGAAGCCATCGGCCTGCTGTTCAAAATGCACTTTGTTCTGGGGGCTGATGAGCTTACCGGTCTTGTCGAAGGTCAGTTCGCCCTCGTCGATGTAGAGCGGGAAATACCCGGTAACGAGGCTCTCGGGCGGCGAGGACACGACATTGCCATCGGCATCGACAAACAGCGCAAGCCCGTCCTCATTGGTGGCCTGCACGAGGTTGAAGATTTTTGGCACTGCGCCCACACCGAGCGGCACATCGTCAAGCCCGAGGCGCGCGGCGCCCTTGACCTTGATCGTCGATGTGTCACCGGTAGTACCGGTCGTGAAGGTGAAGTTGTTCGAGGCGGCCGAGTAGCGAACCTTCACGCCACCAACACTTACGCCGGTTACGGGATCGGCAATCTGGTTCACCCGCTCTTCCAATGCTGTAGCTAGCGTGGTGCCGACATAATTGCCCGGCGGGATCGCGATGACCCCTGAGATGCCGTTGACCGAGACGTTGAAGATGTTCTCATTGTTGTTGGTCGTCAGTCGGAACACCTCGGTCAGGTCGCTTTGAGCTGCTTTACCAGAGGCGATGGCGGGATCCGAGGCAAGGCCGCGTCCTGCCGAGAACGCAAAGTCGGTTTTCGTTGCGCCAAAGCCGAACAAACTGTTCTCGCCGCCGCCAATGATCCGCGTGTTGAGGTCGATCGTCTCGCTGGGGTCGATGTTTCCATTGGACAAGATAGTACGTCGACCAATCTGGATATTGGAGGACTTTTGGTTACTGTCGACGCCTAGCGCTCCATTCACGCTGATTGTTTCGCCAGTCGTGCCACTAAGTACGGTGAATGACTTGGTGTCGCTGTTGTACCCAACCTGGACACCGAACCGCTTGTCGTTGAGCTGGATTTCCTCGCCATCAGCAATGAAAGAGTCAGCTGACATGACCTCTCCGCCACGTATCAACACCTGTTGCGCGTTGCCCGGATCAGGAATGCCCAAGTTGTTTGTGTCACTTGCCCCAGCAGCACCTGTGATGGTGAAAGAGTTAAAGTTACTTCCCGTTCCGGTGCCCAAAACAGTCCGATCAGCAGTGAACTGGAGCCGCTGGTTCACATCATCAAAGCTGACTTTGATTGGCGGGTTCTTTTCATCTACCCAATTCGCCCTATTGCTTGAGCGCAGGGTGTTTATTTCTGTTGAGGTCGGCGACGAGATATCACTCACTTTTAAATTTGCAAGTCCCAATGCGGTAATTGCAGAGTCTGCCGCCGTATTCTTGGCGCTGTCGATCACAAAGGCATTGTCAAAGGACGTGGAACCTGTTGCGCGCGTCGCGGCAGACCCAATTTCGCGCAAAACTATCTTTTTACTGTTAAATGTCGTCAGCACACCTTCCGTGCCACTTTCGGACCCTTCAAAGAAGGCTTCGACATCGGACGAGGGGTTGAACAGCAAGTTGATGGTAGAATTGTCCGTGAAATTTGACTCCGACAGTGCAAGGCCTGAGGTGTCGACTTTTAATAGGACATAGGCGACCGCCGGATTCGACCCCAAGGTCTCTGTCGTGCCGCCAGCATCAAGAACACGGAGCGCGCGACCGTTGAGTGCGCTGTCGAGAGTCGCTCCCTGAAGCTGGATAGACGCGGAATTGGCGTTATTGTAATCGGATGCCTCTACATAGACCGAAAGCGTGTTTTGCGTCGCGTCATAGGACAGCTTATTGCCGTTTGGCGGCTGAGCTAATTCGGCCTTTTTGTCAAAAACCGCCAGGCTTGGTCTGCCGCTTAAGTAGGAGTAGGCTAGATACTTGGGCACGGCGGTGCCGCCGACGACTTCATTGCTTCCTGTGTAATGGTTGACCTCTATGATAGCCGAACTCGAATGCAGCTGATCGATGGCCTGGCCAGAGGCGCGGCTAAAGATACGCCCATTTACGCCCAGTGTGGTTGCTCCGCTGCCAATGGTGCCGTCACTGGCATAGATGTAATCGTTCAAAGTGGCGTTGATACGCTCTTGCGTGTGAACGAGGAACTCTTCCTTGGAAAAATCAGGCGAAGCGCCGCTGATATCGATGCCCGATAGCTGCGATACCGTCGTCGGTTGAAGCAGATCGACCGAGATTCGGTTGTCACCAAGTCCGATCGGCGTGCCATCTGCCCCCACTTTGAACAGATCGATGGTCAACTCGTCATCAACGTTTTGCACGATCTGGAATTTCTTGTCGTCGCCATAAGCATCGTTTATCGCGCGTTCGACTTCAGCGGCAAGCTGGGTAGCATTGTACTTGCCAGGGCGCAAATCGACGGAAACCGGCGCATCGCCGTCATCGACATTGACCATTAGGAAATCCCTGCCCCAGAAGATATCGCTGCCGGTTCTTCCAGCATCACGGGTTGCCTGATATTGTAGGGGGTCAGTTACAATTTCGACCAGCTTGTCGCCCTCTTCGCCAAAGTCGAAGCCGCTTTGCTCCCCGCGGATCGCCGCCGGTTGAGAGGGGACTTGCTGGTTCAGATCGTCAAGTTTGTAAAGCGGTGAACCCTTGCCTTCGAGGAAATAGTTGTCGTCGGGAACCGTGGTCGTCTGGTTGCCAAACCGGTCGATAAAGACCTGCTTGCCGGATTGATCCACGGCACTCACGAGGTCGGGCTGGATGACGGTGCCATTGATCACAAGACGCGTGTCATATTTGTTGGTCGGATCCTCGGCCGAGGCGGTTTGTGTCTTGATGAAATAGATCGTCGCGATCGTCGGGTTGCCGAGGTCATCGAAGATCGTGATCGAGGTCGAATTTGTATAGGTGCTCGGGTCGTTGGAATTGAAGGTGTAACCATCCGAGAATTCCGGCAGGTTCGGGATTACGGCGGCATCCGCCGGCACGTTAACGCCAAGTTGGATGTTCGAGGTCGCGTTCGGTTCACCCGAAGTGACGGGGAGTTGCAATGGAACCGCGCTGTCGAGGTCCTTGGCGGTGACCGAGCCGTCGGCGTTGACCGGATATGTCATCAGATACTGGCCGGCACTGTCGACGACATAGCGGTCATTGTCGACGTTGAACGAACCGTTGCGGGTAAAGACGGTCTGCGACGAGGTCAGAGAGGGCTTGAGCGAGAAAAAGCCTTGGCCCGAGATTGCAAGATCAAGCGCGTTCAGCGACGAGGCGATGTTACCTTGCGTGAACTGCTGCTTGATGCCCTTGAGGATCGCACCCGAACCGATCGAGGATGATGCGTTTTGCAGCGGCGAGGTAGCGAAAATGTCGCCGAATTCCGCGCGTGACCGCTTGAAGCCCGTGGTACCCACGTTGGCGATGTTGTTCGAGGAGGCTGAAATATCGGCCTGAGCGCCGTTAAGTCCCGTAAGCGCGGTATAGAAAGACATGTGGAGTTCCTTTCAGACGGGGCGGCGCCGTTGCGCCAGAGCAATGGGTCAGCGGAAGCGGGTTGTGTCGGTCACGGTGACTTCGCCATAATCCTGGACGTCAAGCATCACGCCCTCGGCAGAGTCGCTACCGGCGGCGGCGGCAAGAACCTTGGCATAGATCGATGGGCCGAGGGTCTGTTCGCCCTCACCCATGTTGACCGTTGCATCGATCTTGATTTGACGGCGGCCTTCGATCACGGCGGGCGGCAGGTCGCGCCAGCTAAAGCCGACAAGCCCGGCGCGCTGCGCACCGACATTTTCAGTGTGGTAAAGCTCGCCGGTCTCGGCGTCGCTAAAGCTGACGCGGGTCGAAGATGAGGCCTGCGGAAGATCAATCACGCCATGGATCTCACCATCTGCATCAGCTCTGGCAAGGTTGCCCGGAACAAGCACCGAATGGCCCAGCAGGTTCGAGGCCGTCGCGATGCGCATCTGGCGCATCTGATCGACAAGCCCAGTCAGCCCTTGGTTCATCTGTTCGATGCCCGATACAGTCGCAAACTGTGCCATCTGTGCGATGAAATCCCCGTTTTCCATAGGTGCAAATGGATCTTGATTTTGCAATTGCGCCGTCATCAGCTTGAGAAAATCCTTTTGCCCAAGCTCGGTTTTGGTGGCCCGCTCGGCAAGATTTGCCTGCGTTGAGATACCCAGCTTGTCAAAGACGGCCTGAGTGGTCCGATCGATCGGGTTGGTCATGATCGCAGCTCCCCCTTTACGTCTCTTAGCGGCCCATATTCGCCGTGCGTGCCATCAAGGACCGCAGGGTCGAAACCACTTCGAGGTTGTTTTCATATTGCCGGGACGCCTCGAGCATCTCGACCAGCTCCTCGTCCGTGTTCACCGCTGCTGCAAAAATGAAGCCATCTTCATTCGCTTTCGGGTGATCGGGCTGAAAGATCTTTTGCGGCGCGGTTTCCACCTCGTAGAGTCCATCGACATCGACGGTGGATAGGCCCGAATTTCTGAAGTTCGCGGCATAGCGGGCGGCAAATATCGGCTTGATTGCGCGATAGGCATCTTCTTCGCGCGTCGCCACCGATTGTGCGTTCGCAATGTTCGATGCGACCGTGTTCAGGCGCGTCAACTGCGCGCCCATGGCGCGCGCGGCGATGTCAAAGACGTTACGTATTTCGGCCATGGTCACTCTCCCTTGATCGCGGAGGTCAGTCCGGAGATTTTGCGATTGATAAGGCTCAATGATGTCTGATAGCGCAGCACGTTTTCCGAGAATTGCATCTGTTCGACCGACATTTCGACGGTATTGCCGTCCATCGCCGGATTGATCGGAACGCGATATTGTAGCGCGGACATCCGCGCGGATTGCATCGTCGGCAAGTGCCGTGGATCAGTAGTGGCAAGATCGCCCTTAATCCCTTCAAGGCGATCAAACTCTGCCTTGAAATCAAGGTCGCGAGCCTTGTAGTTCGGTGTGGCGGCATTCGCGATATTTGACGCGAGGATATCATTGCGCGATGCACGCAGCGTCAAAGACGTTGCATGTGCGCCAAGATGTGCCTTGATCCCTTGCATTGCCATCTTCCTTTACGAGTTCCGCGAGATACGGTCAGCGTGTCTTGGACCGGTTTTTGCAAGTGCAATGCCAAGTTGATCATTCGGAGGAAAAAAATTGACACAGCGTTCCTTGCAAGCCGCCCAGCCAGCGATCATGCCGCGCTTGTCGGCCCCGCTGACGAAATTGCGAAAGCTTTGGTTGAACTCGGTCAAAGACCTTGAACCACAAGCAGCGCTTGCCGTTCTGCGGCAACGTTTGAAAAGCGAAACAGATGAGGCCAAACGCCTTGGCAATATTGCGGCGCAGAGTTGGATCGTCCGGCAACGATTGATCGGCCTGCAATCCGCACTGCATGGACTGCCCGTTGCGAACGTAGGTGAAGTTGCCGAACCACAAGCTGTGGCCGCGACACTGACCGAGGATTTCGCAACTGTAGAAGCCGCCCCCGCAGAAAGCGACGATATCCCCACCGCACCGCAAAACGAGGACTGGAAGAAGCTGCGTATTCTTGAAGAAACCGAGGTTAACGGCATGCGCTTTTTTGCAGGCACCACTATTCAGGTGCTTGCAGATGATGCCCGGAAGCTGATCGAGGCCAAGTCAGCCGAGTTAGCTGAACTAATTGAAGAACCAGCACAAAAGCCCAAGGCGCGGCCTGCGAAAAAGGCTGCGCCCAAAAAATGAACGGCAAATGGGCTTTGGTGACAGGTTTGGTACGATATCTGCAGAGACAATCTGGAATCGTTTCACAAATGGAGTGAACAAGATGTATGGAACAATTTTATCTGGTATGACGACCGCGATGCATGCGTTGGGGGTGATCTCCAACAATGTTGCAAACTCGAGTTCAACCGCGTTCCAGAAAAGTGACACGACCTTTGCCGATCTTTTCAGCTCTGGTACGCCGGAATCTGCATCGGCGAACTCGCCGGGTCTTGGCAGCATGGTGGAGGGCACGCGCCGCAGCCAAGCACAGGGCAACTTGATGACGCGCGAAGGTGTCTTGAACCTCGGCCTTTCTGGGAATGGCATGTTTGCCATAGCCCGTCCCGATGCCACAGGCGGCGCTGGCGAAAGCAAGGCCTACACGCGTGTCGGTGAATTCAGTCTCGATGCTGCAGGCTTCATCCGCAGCAACGATGGCTCTTACTTGCTTGGCGTTCCTGGCGACGGGGGTCTTGCAAGTGGTTCGTCGGCGTTGAAGCCTCTACAAATTAATCCAAGTAGCGAGGGGGTTCCCCTAACTGGTATTTCGATTGGACGCGATGGGATGATCATCGCAAGCTACGGCTCCGACGTGATGGTCGATGTTGGTCAAATCAACATCGCGACTTTCTCCAATCCGATGGGCTTGCGCAACGTGAGCCAAAGCCGCTTTGAGCCAACCATCGACTCTGGCGAGGTTGTTTTTGGTATTGCGTCATCTCAGGGATTTGGGTCCGTTAATTCTGGAACACTGGAATCGTCAAACGTCGACCTTACCACTGAACTTACGATCATGATGCGCGCACAACAACAGTTCTCGGGCGCTGCGAGACTGCTTCAGACGAACTCGGATATGCTTGAAAAGCTTACGCGGTAATCTGATGCTGTCACGAATAGGGCGGGGTGTCTTTGGCACCCCGCTTTCTTATTTCAGCGGGAAAACCCACGACAGATCAAGGATGCCAACCCGCGAAGGGTAGGGAACAAGAAAATCACCATGCCCATTGGTTTCGATCTCATCCTCGAGGGCGACGACAATGGCGATGGGGCGGGCCGGCTCGGCGCGCAGATTATTGAGAAACACCTCAAAGCTTGCGCGTGACACCGAGATTTCGGCGCGCATAATCGGTCGATTGAGGGGGATTTCCACATGCCCGATGGTTGCGCGTCCCATGATATCGACCGGAATAAGTCTGATTTGACAATTGCTGCGCGCGATATTCGTCAATTCGCAGCTTAGCTCGATCTCGGCCCGGGCCTCGGCCCCAATCAGCCGCAATTCGGCACTTTGCAAAAACATCTGGAGGCAAGACAGCCGTTGACGCGATGCGCTAGGATCAAGCCCCATGTTCTGTTTCCTCAGTCCTGTGTATCGCCTGTCAGCTCTGCCAAGCGGTGTCGCAAGGTGCTGATCGCGGCTTTCTTGATCTGCGAGATACGGCCGGTGGTCACTTCAAGGATTTCGGCGATTTCGTAGATGTTGCATTCTTCGACATAATAAAGCTGAATGACCACCGCCTCGCGCTCGCTCAGGCTTTCGAGCGCCTTGCGCAAGGCGGCGCGAAGCTCGGTTTTGTTGATCTCGTCTTCAGGATTGCCCGCGTCGCTGAAGAACCAGACTGAAAACTCGTCATGGACCTCTTCGATTGATTGCAGTGTGTTGGCCTGAAATGCTTGGCGCCAATGCTCATACTCTTCGACCGTCATCTCCAGCTCTTCGGCGATCTCGACCGATGTGGGGCGGCGCTGAAGGCGGCGTTCCAACGCGAGCGTGGCGCGATTGACCTTTTGGCGGTTGATAATGGTGGTGCGGCACAGGTTCGAGGCGCGCCGCAAATGATCGGCGATAGACCCGCGGATCTTTATCCCGGCATAGGCGGCGAATGTCGCACCTTCTTGGCGTTCATATTTCTGCGCGGCATTCACCAGCCCAATATACCCCGCTTGTATCAGATCTTCGACCTCAACTGCGCCGCGGACCCGTCCATGAAAATGATAGGCGATCTTGCGCACTTGCTCCATCTGGCCAGTGATCAAATCATGCGGTGATGGCCGCTGCTCTGGATATTGGGCGCGTAACATCAGCTTTCTTCCTCCATGGTGTCCAAGAAGAAACGGATCCCGCTTGATTTGTTCGCGGGCGCTTTTAGAAGCTTTTGCGCAATCGACCGAAATGCCTCGGCCTCGACGCCTTTGGCATCTGCAGGATTGGCCATAAGGGGGCGGCGCGCCACGACCGAGCGGCGCAGTGGTAGAGACATGGGCAAATGCCCCAAATAGGTCAACTCGACATCGAGAAATCGAAGCGCGATGGCCAAAAAATGATCGAAATGGCGCTGTGCCTCTTGGCCATTATTTGCCATGTTGACAACAACCGAGAAGCTACGCACCCCATGTTCAAGATGCGCCGCCTTTACGATGGTATATGCATCCATGAAACTGGTCGGCTCGCCAACAACAACAAGCACAACACGATCAGCTGCAGCAACGAATGAAAGCGTCGCGTCACTTGCACCTGCAGGCGTATCGACAATCAGGTAATCGGTCTCATCGCTCAAGGCTTCAAGATTACGGATAAGTTGCAGCCGTTCATTTTTCTTGAGGTCCAGCAGATCAAGCGCCGCTGAGCCCCCGGACAAGATATTGACCCCATGCGCGCTGGTTGAAAGCGCGTCATTGGCCGACGCATCTGCCAGCAAGGTCTTGTCGATTCGTGGGCGCAGGTTTTGGCCCATCAAGATATGGGCATTGGCCGTGCCGAAATCTGCATCAAGCAGCGTCACCCGTGAACCGAGTTGCCGCAAGACAAGTGCAAGATTGACAGAAATGCTAGTTTTTCCGACCCCGCCTTTGCCGCTTGCGATTGCGATGGATTGCGCCATTTGGTTCCTTTCGCGCGAGCTGCGCCTTGGGTCTGTCAATTACCGTCTGCAAGCAGGCCGGTCAGGAACTCGGTCATCATCTCTTCGGTCGCTGGTGCTATTGTTTTTGTTAGGTTGCGTGTACCTGACAGCCATGCGATCTGCGTGCCAGTTTGTGCGATTTGCGATGCCTCTTCTGCAGATAATTCGCATTCATCGAGCTTTGTCAGCGCAATAACTGGTTCAACGTCTTTGTACTTGTCCAATTCATTTCTCAGTCTCGCGACACTGGTTCCGGCGGGAACAGCGAGGATAACCGAAACTGCTGTGTATCCAAGTTGATCGCGAAGTTCAGCGATCTTTGGTAGAAGTGTTTCAGGCTCTAGGTTGCAGTCGATGATATGTGTCGTGTCTGATGTCTGGAAATGCATGGCGTCAAGTTGATCAGCCTGCATGTAAGCGTGAGAAACCGATAATATATGTGCATGCGACGACAGCGGGTTCTTTGCAAAACTTGGCTTTTCACTTAACGTCATCAGCACTACTTCATGTGCGAGTTGCGATTCATCCGCAACGGTGGCTAACTTTCCTGCTAGGGTAGTTTTTCCTACCCCCGAAGCTCCGACAACTATCACGACAGTTGAGCACACACTAGTATAGGGTGTCGGTGCGACAAGAGATTTTGTCATTGCACTCACGAATCGCGAAATACGGTCAGCTTCAGTGCGGTTCGGTGCAAAGCATTCAAGAACCTCATGCGAAAAACCAAACTTTTGAAACGGGTCGCGCTGTTT
>JAQCLA010000285.1 GCA_027592105.1 Pseudomonadota bacterium
TCTTTTCGGCGGGGCCATCGCAGCGATGCGGTGGCCCCGTCGGCGTTTTTGGGTCAGCCTTGGACGAATTCCGCCCGTGCATAGCCTTGCGCGTAAAGCAGCGCTGTCAGATCGCCGTGGTTGATTGCATGGGGTGCCTCCGCCTGCACCACGGGTTTGGCGTGGACCGCGACACCCAGATGGGCGCGCGTCAGCATGCCCAGATCATTGGCCCCGTCGCCGATGGCCAGTACATCGGCATCGGTGATCCCCAGCTTGGCCGAGAGATCGTCAAGGGCTGTCACCTTGGCCGCGCGGCCCAAGATAGGTTCGGCCACGGTGCCCGCAAGCTGCCCGTTTTCGATATGCAGCGTATTGGCGCGGTGTTCGTCAAAGCCAAGCTTGGCCGCGACCGCTTGGGTAAAGGCGGTGAACCCACCCGAAACCAGCGCGGCATAGGCACCATGCGCCTTCATCGTGGCCACCAGCGTTGCGCCGCCCGGCATCATGGTGATGCGGGCCGCCAAGACATCGGCGATGACGCTTTCGGCCAACCCTTTTAGCAGCGCCACGCGTTCACGCAGCGCGCCTTCGAAATCCAGCTCGCCATTCATCGCGCGGGCGGTGATCGCCGCCACTTGCGGCCCGATCCCGGCGGCGGCGGCCAGTTCGTCGATGCATTCCTGCTGGATCATGGTCGAATCCATATCCGCCAGCAGGAGCTTCTTGCGCCGCCCGGCGCTGGGCTGGGTGATCATGTCGACGCCTTCGGCATTCAGGCTGTCGCGGATTTCGGCCAGTGCCTTGGGCAGTTTGGCCACTGCGAATTCTGCGGCGGAGTTGGGGTCGAGCCAGATCGCATCGCCGCCCCCCATGGCATCGCGCAACGCGCGCACCAGCGCGGGGTCAAGGATCATGGCGGGATTGGTGATCAGCGTGACGGTGAACATGGCGAACCCCCCGTGTTTTGCGCGCCATAGACCATGATCCGTGGCACAGGGCCAGAGGCTTTGGCGCTTGGCTTGACCCGTTGTGCTGCTATCTGGATCGTAGGAAAGGTGACGGGTGATGCGATGAATTGGCGGATGGGGATTGTCGCGGCACTTGCGGTGCTGGCGGTCGTGATGGGGCTGGCCCGGCTGGAGGAACCGCGCGCCGATCTGGTGATCCGCGATGATCATGTCGGCCAAACCCCCGTCACGGTGATGCATCAGCCCGGGGCGCAGGGGCCGGTGGTGGTGATCGCCCATGGTTTTGCCGGATCGCGGCAGTTGATGGCGGGCTGGCAGCTCAGCCTTGCGCGAGCGGGATTTATCACGGTCAGCTTCGATTTCGCGGGGCATGGCCGCAACCCTGTGCCGATGTCGGGCGATGTGACGCGCACCGACGGCACCACGCGGCTGTTGATGGAAGAAACGGGCCGCGTCACCGATTTTGCCGTTGGCTTGCCGGGTGCTGTGCCGCGCGTGGCGCTGCTTGGTCATTCCATGGCCTCTGATATCGTGGTGCGGCAAGGTCTTGCCGATCCAAGGGTGGAGGCGGTGGTGGGGCTTTCGGTCTTTAGTGCCGCGATCACGCCTGAACAACCTGCGAACATGCTTATCCTGAATGGGGAGTGGGAGGGTGCGCTGCGGGCCGAGGCGGTGCGCGTCATGGCCGAGATCGGCGCGGGAGAGGGTGAAACCGTCGGCACCCCCGGCGCAGGCTTTGCCCGCCGTGCCGCCCCGGTGCCGATGGTCGAGCATGTCGGTATTCTTTATGCGCCCGCCGGCATTGGCGAAGCGGTCGATTGGCTCGGCGCAAGCCTTGGTGTCATCCCGCAATCTGGGCCTGTGAATCTTGGCCCTTGGATCATCCTGACGCTGTTCGGCGTCGTGCTTCTGGTGCGCCCGCTGGCGCGGCTTTTGCCCGCTGGCCCCGTGCCTTGGCATCCGGACAGGCGGCTTTTCTTGGCCTTGACCATCCTACCCGCGCTGGTGACACCGCTGATCTTGTCGCTGTTCGAGACGCGGTTCTTGCCCGTGCTTGTGGCCGATTACCTTGCGCTGCATCTGGCGCTTTACGGCGCGCTGGTGTTGGCGGGGGCTGCATGGGCGGGCGGTTTGCCAAGGCTGCGCGGCTGGGTCTGGGGCGTGATGCTCGCGCTTTACGGCATCGCGGTCTTTGGCGGGATCATGGACCGCTATGTCGGCAGCTTCGTGCCGCATCCGGGCCGCATCGCGGTGATCGCGGCCATCTTGCCCGGCGCGGTGCTTGCCATGCTGGCTGATGCGCTTTTGTCCGAGGCGACGCGCGCGGCGTTGTGGCGGCGGGTCGTGGCGCGGGGGATGTTCTTGATTTCGCTCGGGGTGGCGGTGGCGCTGGATTTCGAGCGGCTGTTCTTCTTGATCATCATCTTGCCGGTGATTTTGCTGTTTTACCTCAGCTTTGGCACGATGGGCCGCTTTGTGGGACAGCGCACGGGATCGGTGGTGTCGGTCGGATTGGGATTGGGGCTGATCCTTGGCTGGGCGCTGGGCGTGACATTTCCGATGTTTGACCCCGGTTTATGAGTATGCGCGCCTCGTACGAGGCGCGGGTTTTTGTTTGGGGGGCTCTGCCCCCGTCGCCAGAGGCGACGAGTTTTGAGTGAGGGGGCTCTGCCCCCGGCCTTCGGCCTCCCCCGGAGTATTTGTGAAGCAAAGATGGGCTATTCGTAGCCTGTCATCTCGAGGTAGCCGCGCCCCTGATGGGTGCCGGTGATGGTCACCGGCCCCTCCCAATAGGCGACGGAGACATCCATCCAGCTTTGCGGGTTCAGCGCCGTGGCGGTGATATCAAGCGCGCGATCGGGGAGTGCGATGTGCCATGTCGTGGGGATCGCGCGCCCGGCCACTTGGGTGGTTGCATGCGGGGTCATGCGCAGCGCGCCATCGGGGTAGGATTGGGTCGTGCCATCTGTGTCGATCCATGTGGCCGCGGTAAAGGGCGCGCGTGCGCTGTCGCGAAGCGTGAAGCCCATGAGCCGCGCGCCGTCATCGAATTGCAGCGAGACCCAATCCCAGCCGTCTTGGGTTTCCGACAAGGGTTGCGAAGACCATTCCCGATCCAGCCATGCCGTGCCTTTGACGGGGATCGTACCACCCTGCAAGGTGATGCTGCCCGCAACATCGTAGAACGGTTGGGAGTAGTAATAGCTGGCCTGACCTTGCGCGGATTTCACCGAGTAGCCCGCTTGACCGTGAAAGATCAGCGGGCCGCTGGCGGTCAGCGACAGATCATAGGCGAAGCCATCGCCTGTGGCCCCGATGCTGAGTGCATCCAGCGCATCGGCGGTGGCGGGCGCGGTGGAGGTCATGGACCAATCATCGATCCATGCGGCGAAGGGCGTGGTCGTCACCCCCGCCTGACCAATGCCGCCGCGCGCCAGACGCTCGGCACTCAGATGCGCCTCTGGTGTGGTCAGCCCGGCATGGGCCATCCAAAGCTGGCTGGCCTCCCATCCCGCGGCATCGTCTGGG
>JAQCLA010000286.1 GCA_027592105.1 Pseudomonadota bacterium
CGATCAGGTGGCGCAGCCCAAGCCAGCCACCTAGCCAGATCATCCCGGCCACGATGGGGGCATGAAACGACAACAGCGACAGCGCGCCCAGCCCTTGGCCCACCGAACAACCCGCCGCCAGCACAGCGCCGACCCCCATCAGCACCGCACCACCCATCTGACGCTTCAATTCGCGCGGGTCGTCGCACGCCTCCCAGCGGAAACCATCGCGGATCAAGGTGCCCAGAAAGGCGCCGATCACCACGCCCAAGACCGAGCCGATGGCGAAATCAGGCTCCAGCCCCGAGGAAAACATCGTGTAGCGGATCGTATCGCCCACCGCGGCGGTGAAGGTATGCGATTGTACCGCCCACGACTCGAACCCATTGGCTGCGACCAAGGCGGTGCCGACAAAGCCCGAAGTGATGGCAAAACCCGCCACGCAGGCCCAGAAGATCTCGGTCAGACGCTTGGCCCGGATCAGGGCGAGGGCCGCCGCACCCGCCAAACCAAGGCCGATGAGGCCCGCCATTATCCCCGCCGGAATACCAAGCGCCGCTTCGATAAGATGCGCCCAGCCTTGTTCCATCACCGGGTTGGGATCGATGGGAAACAGCCCTGCGCGCAGGGCCGCCAAGGGGCCCGACAGCGTGACATAGGCCGCAATCCCCATCACGATCGCGATGACCATGGCGCGCAGATCGCCGCCGCCCAAACGCGCCAGCATGCCGTAGCCGCAGTTGCCCGCATGCGCCATGCCATAGCCGAACAAGAGCCCGCCAAGTGCGGCACCAATCAAGCTGTAATCATTGCGTAGATAGATCGTGTCGCCCAGTCGGATCAGACCGACGGCCTCGGCTGTGAAATTGCCCAAGATCGCCACGCCTAAGGCAAGCACCCACATCCAAAGGCGCGCGCGGTCGTTGCCGTAATGGGCATCCTCGATCATGCCAAGCGTGCAAAACCGCCCCAAGCGGGCGGCAAGACCGAGCAAGACACCACCGGCCAAGCCGATCGCTGCGATCAGCCATGATTCTTCGATTAAGGCGAGCATGTTCCCTCCCTTGCACCAGACGCGGGCACCGGTCTGGTGGCGCGGGTCAGGTGCAGAACAACTCGTAGACGCGTTCGATGATCATCCGCGCACGGTCATCTGTCAAACTGTAATAGATCTGCTTGCCCTCACGGCGTGCTGTCACCAACCCCTCGAGCCGCAGCCGCGAGAGTTGTTGCGACACCGCCGCTTGCCGCGAGGCCAGCATGGTTTCGATCTCGGTCACCGATTTCTCGCCATTGGCAAGCGAGCACAGGATCATCAGCCGCCCCTCATGGCTGATCGCCTTGAGGAAATCCGAGGCGGTCTGCGCATTGTCGCGCAGCCGACGCCATGTGGCTTCGTCGATCTGTTCGTCGATCCGGGGCAGGATCGATGCTGCATCTTCCATATCTTCATCCGATGACATGGCCGAAAGATTAGGGTGAAGGTTCATTACATGTTCCTCCAACGCTGGAATGTGCGCAAATCGCCGCAAGTTTCAACAAAAAAGAGAAATGCGCCATCAGCCGCCCACCGGTTGTGTTGCCCAATCGGCAACGCCTTGGGCAAGCAGGCGGCCAAGCAGGCCCCAAAAGAAATCTTCGCCCGGATAGCCCTCCATGCGGCCGATCTCTTGGCCGTCGCGGGTCAGGATAAAGGTCGGGGTAAAGATGGGGCGGCGGGTCAGCGTCAGATCATCGGGCAGGGCGCGCAGATCGACCACGCGCAGCGGTGCAAAGCGGCCCTCGGGGGTGACTGGATATTCAGGCCCGATATCGGCGTGCCAACGGATGCAATAGACGCAGCCGCGCTGTTCGACCATCACCAATTCCCACCCCGATTGGGCCGGGGCAGGGCCGGCATACAGCGTCACGGCGCAGACGATCGCACCGATCAGGGTCACAACCCATCGGCGAGCAAGATCTTGCAGATGCAACGTTGACGAAACTTTCATACCGTCATTAATATGAATTCTTGAATGTGATGTCCACGGCGAGGCACGGCGATGTTCGATATTTCGATGACGGGTGCCTTTTTTGCCGGTCTGCTCTCTTTTTTGTCGCCCTGCATCCTGCCGATGGTGCCGTTTTACCTGAGTTATCTGGGGGGCATGAGTGCCGCCGAGCTGGCGCAGGGTGGGGCGGTTACCCGCGCCACACGGCTACGCGCGGTGCTAGGGGCATCGGTTTTCGCCGCCGGTGTACTGACGGTCTTCGTGGCACTTGGCGCCTCGGCCTCGGTCTTTGGACAGGTGCTGCGCGATTGGTTCGATGTGCTGCGCTATATCGCAGCCGCGCTGATCATCGCGATGGGTCTGCATTTTTTGGGTGTGATCCGCATCGGCTTTCTCAATCGCAGCTTGCGCGTCGAGCCGGGCGATACCGCCAACCTTGGTCTTGGTGGGGCTTATCTGATCGGTTTGGCCTTTGCCTTTGGCTGGACACCTTGCGTGGGCCCGGTTCTGGCCGCGATCTTGTTCATGGCGGGCACAACCGACACGGCGGGCCAGGGCATGGCGCTGTTGACCGCCTACGGCGTGGGGATGACGCTGCCCTTCGTTCTGGCGGCGGGCTTTGTTGGGCCTTTCATGAAGCTGATGGGACGCTTCCGCCGGCATCTGGGCAAGATCGAGAAAATCATGGGCGGCGCGCTGATTGTTTTCGGCGTTTTGATCGCGACCAATGCGCTTTTGTATATCGGTGAATGGATGATCAACGAGTTCGCGGTGTTCCAGACCATCGGGTGAGGGCCACCACCACAGCCACGGGCAGGAGGAGGCCCAACGCCATGTTCACACGACTGACAGGATGGATCACCGCCGCAGCCTTTGCGCTGGCGACACCCGCGCTGGCCGAGATTGGCGATGACGGGTTGCATATCGCGCCTTGGATCAACGACACCTTCCTCGATCTGCGCGAAGATCTGGCCGATGCCAATGCCCAAGGCCGCAGGTTGGTTGTCATCATCGAACAGCGCGGCTGCATCTATTGCTCCAAGATGCATGAAGAGGTTTGGGTCGTGCCCGATATCCTCCAGATGCTGGAGGAGGATTTCTATTTCGTCCGGATCAACATGCATGGTTCGACCGAAGTGACCGATTTCGATGGCGAGATGATGGAGGAGCGCCAGATCGCGCGGCGCTGGCGCAATCTGTTCACGCCGACGATCTTGTTCTTCCCCGAAGATGTCCCCGAGGACGTCACGGGATTCGAAGCGGCAGCCGTCGTCATGCCCGGTGCTTTCGGGCGCTGGACCACTTTCAACATGCTCAACTGGGTTTTGGAAAAGGGCTACGAGGGCGAGGAAGATTTCCAACGATATCATGCCCGTATGTTCGCCCAGCAAGCCGCAGCGGGGGCTGTCGATTGATCTGCGGGACGCAAAAAATAGCGCTCACATGCAGAAAATCAAATGTGTTGTTGCAATCATTGGGCGAGTAAGTCTACGGTATACCACGGCCTA
>JAQCLA010000012.1 GCA_027592105.1 Pseudomonadota bacterium
CTGCTGCTCGGTCAGGCCAAGGGAATTGACCTGCACCCCATAGCGAAAACGGCGGTATTTCGGATCGCTGACGCCATAGCGGGTCTCGCAAATCTCGTCCCAGAGATCCACAAAAGCGCGCATCTTGCACATCTCGGTGACAAAGCGGATGCCGGCGTTCACGAAGAACGAGATGCGTCCGACAAGGACCGGGAAATCATCCTCGGGCACGCGCGGGCGCAATTCATCGAGAACCGAGATCGCCGTCGCAAGCGCAAAGGCCAGTTCCTGCTCGGGCGTGGCCCCGGCCTCTTGCAGGTGATAGGAACACACGTTCATCGGGTTCCATTTCGGCACATTGGTATAGCAATACTCCGCCACATCCGCGATCATCGCGAGGCTGGGTTTGGGCGGACAGATATAGGTGCCGCGGCTGAGATATTCCTTGATCAGATCGTTCTGCACCGTGCCTTGCAATTGCGTGATGTCAGCGCCTTGCTGTTCGGCCACGGCGATATAAAGCGCCAAAAGCCAAGGGGCCGTGGCGTTGATCGTCATCGAGGTATTCATCTGCTCAAGCGGGATCTGGTCGAACAAGGTCGCCATATCGCCCAAGTGGCAGATCGGCACACCGACCTTGCCCACCTCGCCGCGCGCCAGCACATGGTCGCTGTCATAGCCCGTCTGCGTGGGCAGATCGAAAGCCACCGAAAGCCCAGTCTGCCCCTTGGCAAGATTGCCCCGATACAGCGCGTTCGAGGCTGTGGCCGTGGAATGGCCGGCATAGGTGCGAATGAGCCAAGGATTATCGCGCGTGCGGGCTGTCATAGGTGGCTCCTATCGTGCGTTCGGCAATAAGATTACGCTGGGACGCGTATATTGAAAACATTATGACCTTGTCAATTCGCTGCATCGCGGCAAAACACGCGACAACTCCCCTCTGGCCCAGTTGCGCGCAGCAAGATAGCCTCGCGCCATGCTGCGCTACATCCTCACCCGCGCTCTTTCTCTGGGGCTTAGCCTGATCTTGGCGAGCGTCGTGATCTTTGCGCTGATTGAGGTGATCCCCGGCGATCCGGCCAGCTACATGATGGGGCTGAACGCAACGCCCGAGAACCTTGCCGCACTCCGGGCCGAGCTTGGCCTCGATGCCGGGCCAATGGCGCGGTATCTCGCGTGGGTCGGCGGCATGCTCACCGGCGATTTCGGCATCTCCTACACCTACCGGGTGCCGGTGGCCGATCTGGTGGCTGACCGCATCTGGGTTTCCCTGCCCTTGGCGATCTATGCGCTGACGCTATCCACTTTGATCGCCTTTCCCATCGGCATCATCGCTGCCGCGCGGCGGGCCACTTGGGCCGATCACGGGATCATGGGGGCCACCCAGCTTGGCATCGCGGTGCCGAATTTCTGGTTCGCGATGCTCTTGGTGTTGGTCTTCGCGGTCAATCTGCGCTGGTTCTCGGCGGGGGGCTTTCCCGGCTGGACCGATCCTGCCGCCGCGATCAAGGCGCTGACGCTGCCCGCGGTGGCACTGGCCCTGCCACAGGCCGCGATCCTTGCACGCGTCATGCGCTCGGCACTTTTGGACACGCTCGATCAAGATTACATCCGCACCGCGCGGGCCAAGGGGCTTTCGCGTGCGCAAACCATCCGCCGCCACGCGCTGCGCAATGCGCTGATCCCGGTGCTGACGATCATCGGGCTGCAATTCTCTTTCCTCATCGCGGGGGCGATCATCATCGAGAATGTCTTTTTCCTGCCCGGTCTTGGTCGGTTGATCTTTCAAGGCATCACCCAACGCGACCTGATCGTCGTGGAATCGGTGACCATGCTCTTGGTTTTCGCGGTGATCCTCGTGACCTTTCTGGTCGATCTGGCCTATGCGCTGGTCGACCCAAGGCTGCGCCGCAAATGAGCCGCCTGCCCACCGCCCTTTGGATCGGTGCCACCCTTTCCGGGGTATTTCTGATCGCCGCCCTGATCTCGCTGGTTTGGGTGCCCCATGCCGTCGATGGCGTCGCGATCGCCAACCGGCTACAGCCACCCTCGCCTGCGCATTGGCTTGGCACTGACCAGCTTGGGCGGGATCTGTTGTCGATGCTGATGGTCGGCGCACAGACATCGCTTGCCGTGGCGGTGATCGCGGTGGGCATCGGCGTGGCGCTTGGCGTGCCGCTGGGCCTTGCCGCTGCCGCTAATCGGGGTGGTCTGCTCGACGAGGTCATCATGCGCGGTAATGACCTGATCTTTGCCTTCCCCAGCCTTGTGATCGCCATCCTGATCACCGCGCGCTACGGACCCTCGGCCAGCAATGCGATCTTGGCGATCGGCATTTTCAATATCCCCGTCTTTGCCCGCGTGGCGCGCGGGGCGGCACTGCCCTTATGGACGCTCGATTATATCTTGGCCGCGCGCACGGCAGGTAAGGGCAAGATCCGTATCAGCGCCGAACATATCTTGCCCAATATCATGAACCTGCTGATCGTGCAGGCGACGATCCAATTCTCGCTGGGCATCTTGGCCGAGGCAGCATTGAGCTATGTAGGCCTTGGCGCGCAGCCGCCCATCCCAAGCTGGGGCCGGATGCTCGCCGAAGCACAGACGATGATCTACACCCATCCTGTGCTGGCCGTGCTGCCGGGTCTGGCCATCGTGCTGATGGTTTTGGGACTAAACCTGATGGGCGATGGGCTGCGCGATCTGCTCGACCCCCGGCTCAGGCGGGGGCGGGCATGATCGCGCTCGACCACCTCTCGCTCAGCATCCACGGCACGCCGATCTTGCGCGACGTGTCGCTTGATCTCGCACCGGGCGAGATCATGGGCCTTGTGGGCGAAAGCGGGTCGGGCAAATCCATGACCGCGCTGGCCATCATGGGGCTCTTGCCGCAAGGCGCGCGCGCCACGGGTGCCATACGGCTTGATGGCGCCGATCTCTTGACCCAAAGCGAGGCACAGCTTTGCGCCATGCGGGGCAATCAGATCGGGATGATTTTTCAAGAACCCATGACCGCGCTCAACCCGGTGCAGACCATCGGCGATCAGGTGGCCGAGACGCTGATCATCCACGGTAAGGCCAGCCGGGCTGAGGCGCAGCGCATCGCGCGTGACCGGCTCGACCGGGTGGGGCTGTCGCAGATCGCGCTGGCGCGGTTTCCCCATGAGCTGTCGGGCGGCCAGCGCCAGCGGGCCTGCATCGCCGCGGCCATCGCGCGCAACCCGCGGCTGTTGATCGCCGATGAACCGACGACAGCGCTTGATGTCACGACACAGGCGCAGATCCTCGATCTGCTCAAATCACTGGTGACCCATGAGGGTATGGCGCTTTTGCTCATCACCCATGACCTTGCCGTGGTGGCCGACATGGCCGACCGGATCGGCGTGATGCAATCGGGCCAGATCGTCGAGATGGGACCAACGGCGCATGTTTTGGCCGAACGCCACCACCCCTACACAGCCGCCCTTTTCGCGGCCTCGTCGCATCGGCCCACCCGCACGGCACAGCCCGCACCAGAGCCGCTTTTGTGCGTCGAGAATGTCATACGCAGCTATCCCGGCCCCCGCCGTGGCCTGCGCCGTGGACCAGCGGTTGCGGCGGTCGATGATGTCAGCTTTACGCTGCACAAGGGCGAAAGCCTGGGCCTAGTGGGGGAAAGCGGCTGTGGGAAATCCACGCTTACCCGCGCGATCCTTGGGCTCGACCCGGTCCAAGGCGGCGATATCCAGATCTTTGGCCAGTCCATCGTGCCGCGAATGCCCGCAGCACTCAGGGCGGGTATCCAGGTCGTATTCCAAGACCCCTACGGCAGCTTCAACCCCCGCTGGCGTGTCGAGAAGATCGTGGCCGAGCCCTTTCACCTCTTGGCCAACGCACCGAAAGGCCGCGCGCGCCGCGACGGCGTGGCCGAGGCGCTCAGTGCCGTGCGGCTATCACCGGGTGACATGGTGAAATACCCCCATGAGTTTTCGGGCGGCCAGCGGCAGCGCATCGCGATTGCCCGCGCGCTGATCACGCGGCCCAAGATCTTGGTGCTGGACGAGGCGGTCTCGGCGCTCGATGTTTCGGTACGCGCGCGCATCCTTGACCTTCTGGCCGCGTTGCAAGGCGAATTAGGTCTGTCTTACCTGTTCATCTCGCATGATCTGACGGTCGTGCGCGCGATCACCGACCGGGTTTTGGTGATGCAGGCAGGGCAGATCGTCGAGGAAGGGCCAACCACACAGGTCTTTGACGCGCCCCAGCATCCCTATA
Source organism: Pseudomonadota bacterium (assembly GCA_027592105.1). Lineage (GTDB taxonomy): Bacteria > Pseudomonadota > Alphaproteobacteria > Rhodobacterales > Rhodobacteraceae > Roseicyclus. Next base: position 4,234 of record JAQCLA010000012.1, read on the forward strand.
CGCGCCAACTCATCACAGCCGCCCCACGGCTTCCCGATCTGGAAAGGGCTATCGCATGACACCTTGGTTCGACCCATCGCTTGTTTTCATCGGCGGCGCATGGTGCGCCCCTGCCAGCGGCGACACCCTCCCCGTGATCGACCCCTCGACGGGCGATGAGATCGCGCGCATCGCGCGCGGCACCAGCGCCGATATCGACGCCGCCGTGATCGCTGCTGAAGCTGCATTGGCGGGTGAATGGGGCGCTTTGCCCGCCTTTGAACGCGGCCGGATCTTGGCGCGGCTCGGCCAGTTGATCCTTGATCATATCGAACAGCTTTCCGCGATGGAGGCCGCCGATGTCGGCAAACCGCTGACGCAGGCGCGCAATGATGTGATCGCCATGGCGCGCTATTGCGAATTCTACGCAGGCGCGGCCGACAAGCTGATGGGCGAGACGATCCCGTTCCAAAGCGGCTTTACCGTTTATACCTTGCGCGAACCCCATGGCGTCACGGGCCATATCGTGCCGTGGAACTACCCGATGCAGATCATCGGCCGCTCGGTCGGTGCCGCACTGGCGGCTGGCAACGCCTGTGTTCTGAAACCCGCGGAAGAGGCGTGCTTGACCGCACTCGCCTTTGCCGATCTGGCCCGCCAAGCGGGGCTGCCGCCGGGTGCGCTCAATGTCGTGCCGGGCTTGGGGGCGGAAGCAGGGGCCGCGCTGACCGCCCATCCCGGCATCCGGCATATCTCTTTTACCGGTTCCGTCGCCACGGGCCGCAAGGTGCAAGCGGCGGCTGCCGAGAACGTCGTGCCTGTGACGCTTGAGTTGGGCGGTAAATCCCCGCAACTGGTCTTTGCCGATGCCGATCTGGATGCGGCCCTGCCCTATCTGGTCAATGCGGGTATTCAGAACGCGGGCCAGACCTGTTCGGCCTCCTCGCGCATCCTTGTCGAACAGTCCATTTATGCGGAAGTCTGCGAAAGAATGGCCGAGGCCTATCGCGGCCTGAGCGTTGGCCCCGCCACCGCCGATCTGCGGGTTGGGCCGCTCATCTCGGCCCGGCAAAAGGGCATCGTTGAACGGTATCTGGCCATGGCCGACCCCGCCCAGATCCTTGCGCGCGGCCAGCTTGCCTCCGACCTACCGCCGGGCGGCCATTACATCGCCCCGGCGCTCATCGCAGGCCCCGGCCCCGATCATGTTCTTGCACAAGAAGAGATTTTCGGCCCGGTCCAGATCATCTTACCCTTCGTGGATGAGGCCGACGCCATCCGCATCGCCAATGGCACGGCCTATGGGCTTGTCGCCTCGGTCTGGTCGCGCGATGGGGGGCGGCAAATGCGATTGGCGAAAAAGCTGCGCGCGGGACAGGTTTTCTTGAACAATTACGGCGCGGCGGGTGGCGTCGAATTGCCATTCGGCGGCACCGGCCTGTCGGGTCATGGACGCGAAAAAGGGTTCGAGGCGCTTTATGCCATGACGGGCCTGAAAACCGTGGCGGCCCTTCATGGGTAAGGCGCGCGCGGGTTGGGCATGGACGCCTTGCCGCCCGCCCGCTAGGCTTGCCCTGACCCCAAGGCTGGAGCGATGATGAAGCTTGGCAAATTCCCCACCTTTTTCCTGCTGATGGCGCTGGCGGCCTGTGCAGCGGCGATCTTCGGCGCGCTGCATAATCAACTCAGCTACACGGTCGGCCCCGACTATTTTCACAGTTTGAAGTTCGCCCAATTCGCCATCCCGCCCGAGATGTCGCCCCGTCTTGGGGCGGCTTTGGTGGGGATGCAGGCTAGCTGGTGGATGGGGGCGGCCGTGGCTTTGCCGGCCTTTGCCTATGGGCTGTTGAGCATGCCGAATGCGCAAAGCTATCTGGCCGCAGGGATCGGCGCGATCGGGCTTGTGATCATGCTGGCGACAATGGCGGCTTTCGCCGGGCTGATCGGCGGGCTGATCGCCGATGCCACGGGCCTGCTCGATGCGTCCCTGACCCCGCCCGAAGGTGTGGATCGTTCCGATTTCCTGCGCGCGGGTTTCATGCATGAGGCAGCTTATATCGCGGGGGCCTTGGGTGCGCTTGTGGCATTCTGGCCGATCCGACGCGCGCGCGGGCTTGACCTGCGCAGGGCGGGCTGACGCGATGGAGACGCTGCGCCGCCCCGTCGGGCCACGCGATTGCGATATCCTCGGGCATATGAATGTCGCAGCCTATATCGAGGCGGTGTCCGATGCGATGTTCGCCCTGCAAACCGCCGTGGGTCTTGACCGCAAAACGATGGACAGCACATGCCGGTCATTCGTCGCCGCCCATATCGCAGCCGATTACAAAGCCGAGATGTTGGCGGGCGATGTCTTTACACTACACAGCCATGTGCAAAATCTAGGCACAAAATCGGCGCGTTTTGCCCATCGGATGATCCGTATGAGCGATGGGGCGACCGTATTTGAGGCCGAGAATACCTCGGTCTTTTTCGATCTCGAGGCGCGGCGCGCCGTCGCGATCCCCGATGATCTGCGCCATGCTTTGGACCGCTTGAGAGAGGAACCAACAGATGAGACTTGAGGGCAAAACCGCCATCGTGACCGGTGCGGGTTCGGGCTTTGGCGCGGGCATCGCGCGGATTTTCGCGCGCGAAGGGGCGCAAGTGATGGTGGCCGATATCAACGCCACTGCAGCACTTGCCATCGCCGACGAGATCGGCGGGATTGCTTGCACTGTCGATGTCGCCAATGGCGCCTCTGTCGCCGCAATGGCCAAGGCCGCGCATGATGCATGGGGGCGCATCGACATTTTGGTCAATAACGCGGGCATCACACATCTACCGCAACCGATGGAAGATGTGAGCGAGGCAGAGTTTGACCGCGTTCTGGCCGTCAACGCCAAATCCGTCTATCTCACCGCGCGCGAGATCGTGCCGGGAATGAAGGCAGCGGGCAAAGGCGCGATCCTCAACATCGCGTCCACCGCGGGGCTCAGCCCACGCCCGCGCCTCAACTGGTACAATGCCTCCAAGGGTTGGATGATCACCGCGACCAAGACCATGGCGGTTGAGCTTGCCCCCGCAGGCGTCCGCGTCAACGCGCTTTGCCCCGTGGCAGGCGAGACGCCGTTGCTCGCCAGCTTCATGGGCGAGGATACGCCCGAGATGCGGGCCAAGTTCCTGTCCACCATTCCTCTAGGGCGTTTCTCGACACCAGATGACATGGGCGAAGCTGCGGCCTTCCTTTGCTCCGACGCCGCCTCCATGATCACCGGGGTGGCGATGGAGGTCGATGGGGGCCGCTGCATATGAGCGGCTTTACCCGCCATGACCTGCCTTGCGATATCGTCGTGCATGCGGGCAATTTCGCGGGCCAGCCCGCGGCTTTCGCCTATCTGCTCACCCATTGCCCCGAACTTGACCTCGAACATGTCGAAGTGATCCGCGAGCGCCCCACAACCCGGCTTCAAGCGCGGTTCGATGCTGAAACATCCGATGAGATCGCGACCGCAGGCGGGGCTTGGAACACGCTCATCTTGATCTTGCCCGCCGCCTATACCGGGCTCGACTGTCCATTGGCCGATACCGCCACCCTGCCCCGACTTGGGCTATGGCGTGGGCGCATCCCGCATCTTGTTCCCGACCGAGGCACACCATGATCCAACCCGGGCCAAGGAACCTCATCACCGATGTCGCGGGGCTGCGCGTGGGCCATGCCAGCGATGCCACCATCAAGACAGGCGCGACCGTGCTGCTGGGTGACCGACCCTTTATCGCCGCCGTCCATGTCATGGGCGGCGCACCCGGCACGCGGGAAACCGATCTTCTTGCCCCCGACAAAACCGTGCAGGAGGCCGACGCATTCGTGCTCTCGGGCGGTTCGGCCTTTGGGCTTGATGCCGCCTCGGGCGTGGCCGATGCGCTGCGCGCGCAAGGGCGCGGCTTCGTGGTGGGCGATCAGACGGTGCCCATCGTGCCGGGTGCGATCCTCTTTGACCTGATCAATGGTGGGAACAAGGATTGGGCCGAAAACCCCTATAAACGGCTTGGCGCGCAGGCATTGGCCGATGCCGGGGCGGATTTCGCGCTAGGATCGGTCGGCGCAGGCACCGGCGCAATCATCGCGGATCTCAAGGGCGGCTTGGGCTCAGCCTCGGCCACTTGGGACGGCTATACCGTCGGTGCGCTGGTCGCTGTCAATGCGCTGGGGCGCGTGACGATGGGCGACGGGCCAAATTTCTGGGCCGCACCCTACGAGATGGGCGCAGAATTCGGCGGGCTTGGCCCGGCCACCAGCTTTGATCCGGGCGCTGTGCCACCGCTCAAAGGGGGCGATAGCCGCAACACCACCATCGTCATCGTGGCCACCGACGCCGCGCTGACCCAAGCACAGGCGACCCGGATGGCAATCGCCGCCCATGACGGCATGGCGCGCGCGATCTGGCCCAGCCATACGCCGATGGATGGCGATCTGGTCTTTGCCGCCGCAACCGGCGCACAGGCCTTGGCTGATCCGCTGCAGACGCCCCTGATGCTTGGCCATATGGCCGCGCTTTGCCTGTCACGTGCGATTGCGCGCGGCGTTTATGCGGCAAGTACCGCGCCGGGCGATGTCAAACCCACATGGCAAGCACGCTTTGGCCGGCAGGCGTAGCGTTTGATCCCACCCAAATGCTCCAATCAAAGGGTGCTGAACGAAAAAACCCCGGATCGCGATCCGGGGTTTTTCAAATCAATCGCGAACGCGGATCAGTGCAGGCGGCGCTCAACCTCGCCGATGGCGTTGTCGATCATCTTGTTGGCATCCGCCGCCGCCATCTGCTTGGCGATGGTTTCAGCAGCAGCCGCAATTGCCACCTCGACCGCGCGGTCGCGGACCGAGCGTACAGCCTTGTCTTCCGCGCTTTGGATCTGATCCTCGGCCGATTTGACACGGCGCGCGATGGAACGCTCCAGTGCTGCGCGTGCCTCGACGGCGGCAGCCTCGGCATCAGCTTTGGCTTGGGCAATGATACGCTCGGCCTGGTCAGCGACCTCGCGGCTTTGGCGTTCGTAGTTGGCCAAGATCGACTGCGCCTCTTCACGCAGCGCGCGGGCTTCGTCCAACTCGGCCTTGATCCCCTCGGCGCGCTTGTCGAGCATGCCCATCAGCATCGCGGGCACGTTGAAATAGAACAAGATGGCCAAGAACAGCACAAAGCCGATCAACACCACGAAATCGGAGTTGCCGAGCGAGGGGTTGAGCAGACCCTTGGGCTTGCCTTCGGCGGCCAGCGCCATTGCGGGGGCCAAGGTCATCAAAATGGCGAGCAGATGTTTCATCGTCTTACCCCTTGACCCGTGTGGCGACAGCGGCGGCAAGCGCCTTTGCATCGACCTTTTGGCCCGGTGCCACGGCCGCGACAATGTCGCCGGCCACATCGGCTGCAACTTCTTGGATGCTGCGCACCGCACTGGCCTTGATCTCGGTGATGCGTGCCTCGCTCTCGGCGGCCTTGGCGGCGATATCCGCGTCAGCGCGCTCAATCGCCTTGTCCAGATCGACCTGCATCGCGGCGCGCGTTTCATCGGCGATTTTCGAGGCCTCGCTGCGGGCATCGGCCAACGCCTTGTTATAGGCAGCTTCGGCCTCGACCGCGCGCTGCTTCAGCTCTTCGGCGGCGGCCAAATCATTGGTCAGCGCCCCCTGACGTTCGGCCAGAACGGCCGCAATCCGGGGCAGCGCGATCCGGTTCAAGATAAAGTAGATCGCGACCAAGGCGATAACCAGCCAGAAGATCTGGTTGGGGAAGGTCGCAAAATCGAGCTGCGGCATACCAGGCCCAGAGGCATGGGCGACACTAACAGAATCATTTGTGGCGTTCTCGGCCATATACGTCATCCTCCTAGAACCGGGTCTACATCGGGGCACGCATCACATGACACGCGCCCCGGACGTAAGGGTGGTCTCGTGAAGGTGCTGGTTCAGACGGCAAACATCAGCAGCAGCGCGACGAGGAAGGCGAAAATGCCCAGCGCTTCCGCAAATGCGATCCCGATGAACAGAGTCGCGGTCTGACCGGCCGCTGCCGAGGGATTGCGCAGCGCGCCGGCTAGGAAGTTGCCGGCAACATGGCCCACCCCGATAGCTGCGGCGCCGGAACCGATGGCCGCAAGTCCGGCACCGATGAACTGACCCATTTGTGCGATATCGCCTTCCATTGTCATTTCTCCTTAGGTTGGAAGTTCTGGTTTAGGGTGGCCGTATTGCCCACCGTCAGTGATGCGGATGTAATGCGTCCTTGAGGTAGACACATGTGAGGATGGTGAAGACGTAGGCCTGGATCGCCGAAACCAACATCTCCAGACCGTAGATGGCCACCACGCCGAGGATCGGCGCTATGCCTGCTAAACCCATGGCCCCTGCGAACCCAGCGAACACCTTTAGCACGGCGTGACCAGCCATAAGGTTCCCGGCAAGACGGATGGAGTGGCTAACAGGACGCACAAAATACGATATCAATTCGATGATCGCGAGGACGGGCCGCAAGGCCAAGGGGGCGGAGGCGACCCAAAATAAGCTTAAAAAGCCAAAGCCACTCTTGACGAAACCCACGACCGTTACTGTCAGGAACACGCCCATCGCAAGGATCGCAGTGACCGCGATATGCGAGGTGGTCGTGAAGCTCGACGGGATCAACCCGAGGAAATTGGCCGACAGGATGAAAAGAAACGCGGTGAAGATGAAGGGGAAGTAAGGCAGCGCGTCCTTGCCCGCCACATCCTCGACCATCTTGCGCACGAAGCCGTAAGCCAGCTCCGCCATCGACTGCCCGCGCGAGGGGATGACCGCGCGACCGCGCGTGCCCATCACCATCAGCGCGAAGATCGACAAGATCGACATGCCCAGCCAGAAGGTCACATTGGTCGGCGTGTACCAAGCGATAGTATCACCACCAAACAACGGCGTGACCTTGAACTGATCCATCGGCGCGATGGCGAGCTTTCCGTAGCCATCGGCATAGGCCAAACCGAACAAAACGACCGCAAGCGCGATCAAACCATAGGCGATCACGCGCCCATTGCCCTTGGATTGTATCCCGGTGGTGTTGGTGCTTTCGCTCGCCACGACCTTAATCCTTCTCGTTCGCATCAGCCACATCCGCGGCCTGTGTCTGTCTCTCGGCCTGTTCTGCCGCCTTGGTCTGAAGTTCCTGCGCCGAGCGGATCATGGTCTTGACCCCCGCAACGAACCCCAAAAGCATCAGCAGGACCATCAACCAAGGGCCGGTGCCCAAGAGCCAGTCCAGCCCGTATCCAATCCCAAAGCCGATGCCCATGCCGGCCACCAGCTCGATCACCATCCGCCAGGCCAGATGGGCCTGAGAATAATGTTCCTCCATATGGGGTTTGGGTGCCTGCGCCTGTTTGGCGGCGGCGATCCGTGCTTCGAGCGCTTTGAGACGCGCATCTTCGCTTGGGTCGGCCATGACTACACCCCCCCTTTTGGAAGTTGCGTGGAAACTATGTCGCCCAGGTTGCAGAGTCAACGCGCGCCGCATCGCAGAAAGATCTACCTATATATCTGAAATGTATAAGTTTTTATTGCATGCGACAAATCGGTAGCGGGGCTTGGACTAGGCGAAAGGGGCCATTTACAGCAAAGGGGCATATTCAACCGATTGGTTGACGATCCCGGCCAAGCCGGGCTAGCTCGAGATATGAACAGCGCGCTCGACACCGTTTTCGCCGCCCTCGCCGACCCGACCCGGCGCGAGATCCTGCGCATGCTGTTGGAAGATGACATGGCCGTGACAGATGTCGCCTATCCCTTTGCCATGTCGCTGGCGGCCATTTCCAAGCATCTGGCGATCTTGGCCGCGGCCGGGCTGATCAGCCAAGAAAAGCGTGGCCGGGTGAAATGGTGCAAGCTCGAGCCCGACGCCCTGCGCGCAGCCTCCGTATGGATGCAATCCTTTGGTCAATTCGAGCCGGTCAACCTCGACGCCTTCGAGGCGTTCTTGGCTCAGGAATTGACGCCGACCGAGCTGCCTGAGGGTGCGCCTTGAGGCGCAGCTTTGACTGATACTGCGCCCCAAGGCGCACCTTACGGATCACTCTTTCAGCAAAAGCCCCAAAGCCACAAAGGTCAACGCGATCCCGCCCAGCACCGCCATCGGCGGCATCGGCTGACCCAGCCCCAATTCCCAGATCAACACCCAACTAGGCGTCAAGTAGGTATAGGCCATGACCTTGGAGCTGGGCAGCCGCATCGAGGCAAACTGCACCAAGAACACCGTCATGGCCGAGGCCGCGATCGCCACATAGAGCAGCGTGATCCAGACCAAGGGCCGCAGCGCGCCCCAATCGGTCGCGACCAAGTCGCGCCAACCCCAGACCCCGATGATCACCGTGCTAAAGGACAGCGTCCAAAAGGTGAAAACCAAGATCGGCTCGCCCCGGTTCAACACCCGCACCAGCGGCGTATAGGCCGCATGTGCGATACATCCCCAAAAGAAAATCACCTCGCCCCGCCCGATCTCGAAGGCCATCAAGGCCGCGATGTCGGCCCGGAAAATCACCCAAAGCGCGCCCATCGCCCCCAGGCCCAGCGCAACCATGATCCGCGCGCCAAAAAGCTGGCGCAGCAAGAGATAGCCGAAAATCCCGCTCATCACCGGCGTCAGCGTAAAGACCGCCGCCGCACTGACAGGGGGCGCGGTTTTCAGCCCCTCGAACATGGTGACGAAATAGATGGCGAAAAGCACACCCAAAAGCCCGTAGCGCCAAGGTGCCGACAGCGCGCCCGTCAACGTGGCGATCCCGCCGCCCCGCGCCCAGATCACTGCGCCCACAACCGCCGCCGATAGTGCAAAGCGCACGGCATTGAGGGCCGCTGGTGCGATCTCATTGGCGATCTGCCCGCCCAGCGAAAACGACCCCGCGACAAGGGCCGAAAAGGCCAGCATCGCAAGATGACCTTGCCGCGACCCCTGCCCAAGATCGGCCAAGGCGCTCAAGCTTGGTTCACCCCCCAGTGTTTCACCTGCGACTTCAAGAACCGCAAAAAGCTTTGGACCTTGGCGGTGCGGTGCAGATCCATATGGGTTACCAACCAGATCGGGGCGGCCCATTCATCCAAGGGGGCCATCACCTCGACCAGATCATCATCCTCGGCAAGATCCCAGCCCGGGACGAAACCGATGCCGACCCCCGCGCATACGGCAGTCTTTGCCGCGCGGGTCGAGCTGACCTTGAGCGCGATGGCGCTGGCCGGCACCACCTCGCTCAGCCAACGGTAAAACGGCGCGCGGATATTGTCGCCCGTGACACCCACAAAGCGATGCGTCGCGATCTTGGCCAGATCGAGCGGACCATGCGCCGCCAGATAGGCGCGCGAGGCGACAAGCCGTGGCAATTGGCTGAAAAAGGGTTGCACGACATTATCGGGCTGTTCGGGCAATGTGCCTGCCCGGATCGCGACATGCGCTTCGCCATACTCCAGCCGGAACAGCCGGTGATCGGAAATCAGCTGCACCCGCAATTCGGGATGCTGCGCCATAAATTGCGCGATGGCAGGCACCAAAAGCACGGCAAGATCATCGACCGAGGTGACGATCAACTCGCCCGTGACCTCGTCGCCGCGCCCACGGATGCGGCTGGCCAGCTGCGCGAACTGATCATCGGTCTGGGCCGCGATCTTGAGCAAATCCTGCCCGGCCTCGGTGGCGGTATAGCCACGCGCATGACGCTGGAACAGCTTGGCCCCCAAGCGCGTCTCAAGCGCGTCGATATGGCGAATGACGGTTGCATGATGCACGCCCAGCACCTCGGCCGCTCCTGAAACAGTGCCAAGGCGCGCGACCTGATAGGCGGTGCGGATCTCGTCCCAGTTATCCATCTCACCCCGATCGGCTCAAACAACAGGGTCACTTTCACCTCTGCCGCGCGCGAAGGCAAGGGCATGAACACAGTTGCGCCAAAAAGCAGAACTTTGTGCGCAGGCGCGCAGAAGCCCCTGCCTGTTTCGACATTAATGGGTGTGCCACACCCCGATAGCCTTTGGGCCATCAGCGGGCATCGCTCTTTATGCCCATCGTCACGAAATTGGGCGGCCACGCGCCTAGGCGCGACCTGCCCCTTCGCGGTGGGGTGCGCACATGATAGGCTCGCATGATGCGTGTTGCGATCATCTTGCTTGCCTGTCTGCTTTGCGCCGCCCCACCGGCAAGGGCGATGGTGTGCGCCTTGGATTTCGCCTTTACCGTCACCCAAGGGGCCGGCACGATCCGCCCCGGCGCACTGCTAGCAGGCACCGCGCGTTTTGCCACCACAGGCCAAAGCTTTCCCGCCGAGGGCGGCGCGCGGGTCCATATGGTGCAGGGCGAGATGCGGATCGGCCCCGACATCACGGGCGAGATTTGGGCTGTGATTACCACGGCGGGTAACCCGGTCGCTGATCTTTTGGGTATTCATGCGCGCAACGTCACCGGCATGAATTTCGCGGGCCTTGCGTATCGCGGGCCGATGACCCTCAACCTATACGGCCGTCCCGGCACCCTGCGCGCACCCGCGATCCCCACCGACCCGGCCCAATGGGCCGCGATGGACCTGCGCCGCAGCTTTGCCTTGCATGCTTACGGTTATGACCGGCTAGCAGGTGCGATCACCACGCTTTCTGTTGCTTGCGACCCGGCGGCGATGATTGACTCGCGCCCCGAAAGCGCCTATCGAGCCGCGCAATAGCCGGAAAGCATCAGCTTCCGGTCCCGTGCAGCGTCATGGGATCGCCCCCCGTCAGCGAGGTTTCGCCCACGGGGGTTGTTGTGCATTTCGGCCACGCCCCCACATCACGGGGGTATCTCGGATTGTCATAGGGGGCCCGCGCCCATGTTTGAAAACCTCTCTCAACGCCTGTCCGGCGTCTTCGACCGCCTCACCAAACAAGGTGCGCTGTCCGAGGATGACGTCCGCACGGCGATGCGCGAGGTGCGCGTGGCGCTGCTCGAGGCCGATGTCTCGCTCGAGGTTGCCCGCCAATTCATCAAGGCGGTCGAGAAGAAAGCCACCGGCGCGGCTGTCACGAAATCCATCACCCCCGGCCAACAGGTCATCAAGATCGTCCATGACGAGCTGGTCCATGTGCTGACGGGCGACGAAGACCCCGGCCGCCTGAAAATCGACAACCCGCCCGCCCCCATTCTCATGGTCGGCCTTCAAGGTTCGGGGAAAACCACCACCACCGCGAAACTGGCAAAGCGTTTGAAAGAGCGCGAGGGCAAGCGCGTGCTGATGGCGTCCCTCGATACCAACCGCCCCGCCGCGATGGAGCAATTGGCGATCCTTGGCGCGCAGATCGGCGTGGACACGCTGCCCATCGTCAAGGGCGAAGACCCGGTAACGATTGCCAAGCGCGCCAAGACGCAAGCCAGCCTTGGCGGCTATGATGTTTATCTCCTCGACACCGCGGGGCGGCTGCATATCGACGCCGAGCTGATCGCACAGGCTGCCGCCGTCCGCGATGTGGCCCAACCCCGCGAAACGCTGCTGGTCGTCGATGGCCTGACGGGTCAAGACGCGGTCAATGTGGCGCAAGAATTCGACGACAAGATCGGCGTCACGGGTGTTGTGCTGACCCGGATGGATGGCGACGGGCGCGGCGGTGCGGCGCTCTCCATGCGCGCCATCACCGGCAAGCCGATCCGCTTTGTGGGTCTGGGCGAAAAGACCGACGCTTTGGAGACCTTCGAGCCCTCGCGCATCGCGGGCCGCATCCTCGGCATGGGCGATATCGTATCGCTGGTCGAGCGCGCGCAAGAAACGCTCGAGGCCGAACAGGCCGAGCGCATGATGAAGCGCTTCCAAAAGGGTCAGTTCAATATGAACGACCTCAAGGGCCAGCTGGAACAAATGCTCAAGATGGGCGGCATGCAAGGCATGATGGGCATGATGCCCGGTATGGCCAAGATGCAAAAACAGCTCGATCAGGCCGGCATGGACGATAGCGTCATCCGCCGCCAGATCGCACTGATCAACTCCATGACCAAGAAAGAACGCGCCAATCCCGACTTGATGCAGGCCAGCCGCAAAAAGCGCGTGGCGGCGGGTGCGGGTCAGGATGTGAGCGACCTCAACAAGCTGTTGAAAATGCACCGCCAGATGGCCGATGCGATGAAGAAACTGGGCAAGATGGGCAAAACCGGCCTTTTGCGCGGTGGCCTCGGCGCGCTGATGGGCAAGGGCGCGCCAAGCGCGCTCAAGGGCATGGACCCCGCAGGCATGGACCCCAAGGCGATGGAAGAGGCCGCGCGCAAGATGGGCCTTGGCGGCATGGGCGGCGGCATGGGCGGCGGCATGCTGCCCCCGGGCCTTGGCGGGTTTGGGAAGAAAAAGTGACCATGCAGGCCCCCACCCTCACGACCGAGCGGCTCACGCTTCGGCCCATGCGCGCTGGCGATTTCCCCGCCTATGCCGCGCTGATGGCCAGCCCCCGCGCGACCTATATGGGCGGGCCATATGACACCGCCACCGCTTGGGGCCTGTTTTGCCATGATGCGGGCTGCTGGGCGCTGTTTGGCCATGGCGCGCTGATGATGGATCTGCGCAGCACAGGCGACACCGTCGGACAGGTCGGCTTGAACGCAGGCCCGCTTTTCCCCGAAACGGAACTCGGCTGGATGGTCTATGACGGCCATGAAGGCCAGGGCTACGCCACTGAAGGGGCGGCCTGCTTGCGTGATTGGGCCTTCAATCACCTGCCGCTGACAAGCCTTGTGAGCTACACAGATCCCGCCAACGAGGCCTCCAAGGCGGTGGCGTTCCGGCTGGGTGCAGTGCCTGACGATACCGCCCCACGCCAAGACCCCGAAGATTGCGTTTTCCGCCATCACCGGAGAGCCGCTTGATGTTCTGCGATCAGTTCACAGCCTTACTCACAGCGCATGCAGCCAATGCTTTCTGTTTTGCGATCACGGCGGGGGCATCTGCACAATGACCCCCTGCCTGATCAATACACCGGTTTTGACGACTGAACGCTTGACCCTGCGCGCGCCGCAAGCGGCCGATTTCGACGCCATCGCGCCCTTCATCACCTCGGACCGCGCGCGCTTTGTCGGCGGTGGGGCGGATAAGGATATCGGCCATGCGTGGCGCATCCTCGCGATCTTCGCAGGCCATTGGCAGCTGCGCGGCTTTGGTATCTTCGTGGCCGAAGATCGCCGCGATGGCCGCCCTATCGGCTCTTTCGGCCCATGGTTTCCCGGCGACTGGCCCGAACATGAGTTGGGCTGGACGATCTGGAACGCAGCCGATGAGGGGCATGGCTACGCGCAAGAGGCCGCCTTGGCGGTGCGCCGCCACGCCTATGCCGATCTCGGTTGGGCCACCGCCGTCAGCTATATCGATCCGCGCAATGACCGCTCGCGCCACCTCGCCCAGCGGCTTGGCTGCACATTAGACGCAGGCGCCCCCCGCCCCGACCGTGACCCCGCGCTTGAGGTCTGGCGCCACCCCGCGCCCTCCGAGGTTTTGGCCGCATGACCACCATCCCCACCCTCACGACCCAGCGCCTGACGCTGCGCGCGCCGCGCCTGTCGGATTTCGACGCCTATGCCGAATTCCGCACCTCCGCGCGCGCCAGCTTTGTCGGTGGGCCGAATACGCAGATCCAAGCATGGGGCCAGTTCATCGGCCTGCCCGGCCAATGGGCGATCCGTGGCTATGGCCGTTGGATCGTGGCCGACCGCGAAAGCAACGCGCCCTTGGGCGTGGTGGGCCTTCTCTACCCCATCGGCTGGCCCGAACCGGAAATCGCATGGTCGATGTTTCAAACCGGCGAGGGGCGCGGGCTTGCGCATGAAGCTGCCCTCGCCGCACGCGACTATGCCTATACCACCGCGCGCTGGACCACCGCGATCAGCTTGATCGACCCCACCAATACCCGTTCGGTCGCGCTGGCCGAACGCCTTGGTTGCCAACCCGAGGCCGATTACCAGCACGAGATTTTCGGCGCGATGCAGATCTGGCGCCACCCCGCCCCGGCGCAAGGACTGGCCCTATGACCCGCCTCGACATGATCCCCGCGTATGTACGCGATCTGTACGCGCCGTGTACGCCTTGTGCCGCCCCCGCAACCGACAGGATGCAGCCATGACCGACGCCATCACCCGCGCCGCCGAATTGCTCAAAGGCCATCGCGAAAGCATCGACCGGCTCGATGCGATCTTGGTCTACACGCTGGGCGAACGCTTCAAACACACGCAGGCCGTGGGCCGGCTCAAGGCCGAACACGACCTGCCCCCCTCCGATCCCGCGCGCGAAGCCTCCCAGATCGCGCGCCTCGAAGATCTTGCGAAACGGGCCGATCTCGACCCGGAATTCGCCAAGAAATTCCTGAAGTTCATCATTCAGGAAGTCATCCGTCATCACGAACAACATCAGGAAAACGGGGCATAATCCGCCCCTCGCCAACCCAAGGAGAAACCCAATGGCAATGAAGATCAGACTGGCCCGCGGCGGCTCGAAAAAGCGCCCCTTCTACGCAATCGTCGCAGCCGATAGCCGCATGCCCCGCGATGGCCGCTTCATCGAAAAGCTCGGCACCTATAACCCGCTTCTCGCCAAGGACAGCGAAGACCGCATCCGCATGGATGTGGAGCGCGTGAAGCATTGGCTCGCCCAAGGTGCCCAGCCCACCGACCGCGTCGTCCGCTTCCTCGAAGCCGCTGGCATCATTGAGAAAAAGACCCGCAACAACCCCGTGAAAGCGGAACCCGGCAAAAAGGCCAAAGAGCGCGCCGCTGAAAAAGCCGCCAAGGAAGCCGCCGCAGCCGAGGCCGCCGCCGCAGCAGCAGCGGCGCCCACCCCTGCCGTTGTCGAGGCCGAGGTTGACGCCCCAGCTGACGCGGCAACCGAGTAATCGGTGCGCCCATGCGCATGATTGCATGGCATATCCAATGTGGGCCCGGTCATGACTGACCGGGTCTGCGTCGGTGCGATCGCGGGCGCTTTCGGCGTGCGCGGCGAGGTGCGGCTGAAAAGCTTTTGTGCCGAAGCGGCCGATATCGCCGCCTATGGCCCGCTGACCACCGAAGATGGGGGACGCAGTTTCGACATCACGCTCACCCGGCCCGCCACCTCGGGCTTTGCGGCACGGCTTTCGGGCGTGATGACCAAGGAGGCCGCCGACGCCCTGCGCGGTCAGCGCCTTTTTGCCCCGCGCAGCGCCTTGCCAAACCTTCCCGACGATGAATTCTACCACGCCGATCTCTTGGGCCTTTCCGCGCGTGACACCGGCGGGGCCGAATTGGGCAAGATCGCCGCGGTGCTCAACCACGGCGCGGGCGATATACTCGAGCTGCGCGGCCCGGCCCTCAAAGGCTCCGTGCTTGTCCCCTTTACCCGCGCCATCGTGCCGACCGTTGACCTGGCCAGCGGTCGCGTGATTATCGACCCGCCAGAGGGTCTGTTCGACTGACATAAGCTTCTTCGTTTCATAAATATCCCGGGGGAGTCGCCAAAGGCGACGGGGGCAGCGCCCCCCTTCTCTGGCCCAGCATCCATATGGGCGCTCACGAGGACGACATGACCGATACACCAGCGAAATCTCATGGCAGGCTGGCGATCTCTGCCAGTGTCACGCCACGCGACCTGATGAGCGAGACGCCGCGCCTCAAGGGGGCGTGGTGCGCCAAGGTCGTGACGCTTTTCCCCGACCTTTTTCCCGGTGTGTTGGGGGCCTCGCTGACGGGCAAGGCCTTGCAACACGGGCTTTGGGCCCTCGAGGCGATTGATCTGCGCAGCTTTGGCACAGGCAAGCACCGCCAAGTCGATGACACGCCCGCAGGGGGCGGCGCGGGGTTGGTGATGAAACCCGATGTTGTCAGCCGCGCGCTTTCCAGGGCCGAGATCGGCACACCCACCGATCCGGCACGCTGGCCGCGCGTCTATCTCTCACCGCGCGGCAAGCCTTTTTGTCAGGCCGACGCCGCACGCTTCGCGCAGGCCGAAGGCATGACGCTTTTATGCGGGCGTTTCGAAGGTGTGGACCAGCGCGTGATCGAGCAACATGGCCTAGAAGAGGTGAGCCTTGGCGATTTCGTGCTGACCGGCGGAGAAATCGCCGCCCAAGCCCTGCTCGACGCCACGGTGCGGCTGATCCCCGGTGTCTTGGGCAATGCCGCCTCGACCGAAGAGGAAAGCTTTTCCGATGGGCTGCTCGAACACCCCCAGTACACCCAGCCCCGCGAATGGAAGGGGCGGTCTATTCCTGATGTGCTTTTGTCCGGCAACCATGGCGAGATCGCCAAATGGCGCCGCGCCGAGGCAGAACGGCTGACCGCCGCCCGCCGCCCCGATCTTTGGGCCGCATATCAGGCCCGCAAGGGCGGTTGAACGCGTTGGAATCAGCTTGATCCGCCGCCAAAGCCGGCCTATACGCAGCCCACGCCGGCGGGGGTAACTCCAGCGGGCTTCCGTTTTCGTGCATACTTCGGCACGGGCCTGCGACGGATGAATGAACAAGCAAGGGTCAGACGACCTCTGACGGGCGCCCCGCGCAGGCGGGCACAGGCGAACCCGAGTGAAGATCAGAGCTCTCGGCGCAAGGCCATGACATCTCCGCGGAACAACCGTGGGCAAACATAGGAGTGGATCAGATGAACCTGATCGCACAGATCGAGGCGGAACAAATCGCCGCCCTCGGGAAAAC
>JAQCLA010000287.1 GCA_027592105.1 Pseudomonadota bacterium
AAGCGCTTTGCGACAAGGGCGGCGCCACAGCCATAGCCATCGGCCTTGACGACGGCCCCGGTTTGCGCGCGCGACAGCGCGGCCAGCGCGCGCCAATTGGCAGCGATTGCATCAAGATCGATGGTGAGAATGCCTGTACCCATGGCCCCTGTGTCGGGCCTTGCTGCGGCGGGGTCAAGAGGGGCGCTGCCCCCGTCGCTGGAAGCGCCGCGGTTTAAGTGAGGGGGCTCTGCCCCCGTCGCTGTAAGCGACGAGACTTAAGTAAGGGGGCTCTGCCCCCGTCGCTGTAAGCGACGAGACTTAAGTAAGGGGGCTCTGCCCCCGTCGCGCTTTGCGCGACTCCCCCGGGATATTTGTGAAACGAAGAAGCGGCGCGCGTTAACCTTAATGATCGGTGTAGCCGGTTCAGTAACCCGGATCGGCGTCTTGCTGCCAAGGTTTGACCAGATTGCCGAAGCGGGTGAAGCGGCCCTCGAAGCTCAACTCGATGGTGCCCACGGGGCCGTGGCGCTGCTTGCCGATGATGACCTCGGCCTTGCCGTGGAGCGCATCCATATCTTGCTGCCATTTCGCCATGGCTTCGAGATTGTCCTCGCCGGGTTTTTCGCGCTCTTTATAGTATGCGCCGCGATAGACGAACATGACCACATCGGCATCCTGTTCGATCGAGCCGGATTCGCGCAGATCGGAGAGTTGCGGGCGTTTGTCCTCGCGGGATTCGACCTGACGCGAGAGCTGCGAGAGCGCGATCACGGGAATGTCGAGTTCCTTGGCGATGGCCTTGAGGCCTTGGGTGATTTCCGAGATTTCGTTGACGCGATTTTCGGACCGGCCGGAGCCGCGCAAGAGTTGAAGGTAGTCGACGATCAGCAGATCGAGCCCACCGGGAGAGCGTTTGAGCCGGCGCGCACGCGCTGCAACCTGCCCGATGGGCAGGGCGGGCGTGTCGTCGATATAAAGCGGGCAGCGTTCCAGATCGCGCGCGGCATGCAGGTAGCGTTCGAATTCGGCCTCGGTCAGATCGCCTTTGCGGATCAGCTCCGAGGGGATTTCGGCGGCCTCGGACAGCACGCGCTGGGCAAGCTGGGCGGCCGACATCTCGAGGCTGAAAAAGCCCACGACACCGCCATCAACCGTGCCTTCGGAGCCGTCGTCCTTACGGCCGCGCTTCCACGCCTTGGCCACATTGAAGGCGATATTGGTTGCAAGCGAGGTTTTGCCCATCGAGGGGCGACCGGCGAGGATCAGGAGGTCGGATTTATGCAAACCCCCGAGCATCCGGTCCATATCGGTGAGCCCGGTAGAGACACCCGCCAGCTTGCCGCCACGATTATAGGCGGCGTTGGCATTGTTGACCGCGTCGTAGAGCGCGGAGAGAAAGGATTGAAAGCCGCGATTGGTGGTGCCGGAAGAGACGAGGTTGAACAGCTCTGTCTCGGCCTCGACGATCTGTTCATCGGGCGCGATGTCATCGCGCATGGTGCGCGCACGGTCCGATACACGTTGGCCCAGCGCGATCAGTTCGCGCCGGACGGCCAGATCATGGATCAACTGGGCGTAATCGCGCGCCGCCGAGGTGGCGATGGCCGAAAGCTGGAGGCGCAGCAGATATTCGCCGCCGCCCAGATCCTTCAGCCCGACGATATCGGCCACGAAATTCTTCAGCGTCGTGGCATCGGTGGCAAGACCCTTGGCGATGCGGGCTTGTGCCATCGAAAAAATCGCGCGGTGGACGGGATCGTGGAAATGGTCGGGCTTGATCAAATCATCGACTCGGTCGAGCACATCGTTGGATGACAAGATCGCACCCAGAAGCTGTTGTTCGGCTTCGATATTATGGGGGAGGCTTTGAATGTCTTGGGTCGTCGCGATCCCGGTCGCGGGCACAGGCAACTGTTCATTCATCGCTTTCCCCTTTTTCATTCCCCCAGTGCCGCGTCACCCAGGCGTGTTGTCGGGCATAACGCCCCGCCGGGGGGCAAGCGTCAATCACGGAAAACTGTGTATAAGTTGTGAGTGAATTAACCCACAAAATCTAGTGTGAAGGCCGGTGGCGCGATCTGCATCTTGGGGGTGCGAAGGCGGGTTGTGACGGATTCGCAACGGCCCGCCGCTGATGCGGCCCGGTTTGGATCACGCCAATCCGCGTGCGGCGCGCCAGGCTTCGGGATCGGCGAGGAATCGCTCCACCTCGGTCAGGGTTGCGGCATCGAAATCACCGCCGCGGCGGGCCTCGGCGATCACATCGGCCCATGTTGTCAGGTAATGAAGCCTCAGCCCATGTGCGGCCAAGCGGTCCTCGGTGCCGGCCATCACACCGTAGAAAAACACCACCGCCGTATGGGCGCATTGCGCCCCTGCCGCGCGGATCGCATCGACGAATTTTAGCTTGGAGCCGCCATCAGTGGTCAGATCCTCGACCAAGAGCACCCGGTCACCCTCGCGCATTTCGCCTTCGATCTGGGCGGTGCGGCCATAGCCCTTGGGCTGTTTGCGCACATAGGACATGGGCAGCGCCATACGTTCGGCCACGAAGGCGGCAAAGGGAATGCCCGCCGTCTCACCGCCCGCGATATTGTCGAAGGCTTCCAGCCCTGCGGCCTCCATCACCTTGCAGCACAGAAAATCCATCATCGTGGCGCGCACGCGCGGGTAGGAGATGATCTTGCGGCAATCGATATAGGTGGGGGCCTGTTTGCCGCTGGCGTGCGTATAGAGTTGGTCGGTGTTGAAATGCACCGCCCCGATATCAAGCAGCATGCGCGCGGACAGGCGGGCCATGGTGGCGTGGTCAGGATAGGCGCTGGGGATCATGGCAGAGGTCCGGATATGCGTATTTCGGGAAAGGTGAAGGATCAGGCGATCAGGCGTCGAGCACATGCCAATAAAGCGGATGGCCGGGATCAAACAGCGTCACTGGTCCCGCGCCTGTGTCGATCTTGGCGGGGTAGGGGACAGCCGTGTCGCGCTTTTCGAGCGTGATGGTTTGGCTGGCCACCGGCAGGCCGTAGCGGGCCGGGCCGAAAAGCGATGTGAAGCCCTCAAGCCGGTCAAGCGCGCCTTCCTCCTCGAACACATGGGCAAGGCAGGACAGCGTGTTGGTGGCGGAAAAGACGCCCGCGCAGCCACAGGCAGACTCTTTGGTCTCATCGGTATGGGGCGCGCTGTCGGTGCCGAGGAAAAAGCGCGGGTTGCCCGAGATGGCAGCTTTGCGCAGCGCTTGCTGGTGGCTGGCACGCTTGGCCACGGGCAGGCAGTAGTAATGCGGACGGATGCCGCCCACCAGCATATGGTTGCGGTTGATCATCAGGTGATGGGTGGTGATCGTGCCCGCGATATCGCCCGAGGCGTTTGCCACGTAATCGATGCCTTGGCTGGTGGTGATATGCTCCAGCGTGACCTTCAGCGCGGGGATGCGCGCGCGCAGCGGG
>JAQCLA010000288.1 GCA_027592105.1 Pseudomonadota bacterium
CCTGCGCCACAGCGTTGGCCCGCCCACTCCGGGCCGAACCGCGTCGCTGAGCCGATTTCGTTGCCTTTTGTGAACCGCATGTCCGCCCCAATATGACTGTTATAATATAACAATATTTGCGGTGGCAGTCGAGGGCCAAGTTGCAAGAACCGCTGTCCGAGGCGCAAGATCCTCGGTCCATGATCTGATGGTCTCAGGCCAAGATTGTTGCTGATCGCGCACAAATTACTCGGAACGCGTTCGGAACGCCCGCGCCGATTGACACCCGACGGATGCAAGCGCCCTTGCTTGGCTATTGACCCGTGGCGGTGGCGGAACGTGGCCTAGTGCCTGACGGTGGCACGGTTGGATACTGACCTTCCCCGGGCCGTAGTCATCGGCCTTCCGCCATGCAGCCCAAGCGCGCAAAATCGTGGCGTTTGCCATCGCCCTGTGCGCACGGCACGGCCGCATTGCGTTGCGTACAAGGGCGACCATAGCCTTTGTGCGCGTTACCCGCATGCCAGCAATGCCTCGATCTCAGTTCGCGATGGCATCGAAGGGGCAGTTCCCGGCCGGGTGACCGAGATGGCGGCTGTTGCACAGCCAAACCGCACAGCAGCGATCGGATCCTTGCCTTCGGCCAGCGCCGTGGCCAAACCGCCGTTAAAGGCATCGCCGGCGCCTGTCGTTTCCACGACAGCGCCTGCGTTAAAAGCGGCCACATGCACGGTCTGTGTGTGATCGTGATAAAGCGCGCCATTTTCACCCAAGGTCACGATTACAGCCCCCGCGCCACGCGCTAGAAACGCAGCGGCGGCCTGTTTTGCGGTCTTGATATCGGTGACGGCGTTGCCCGTAATGCTTTCAGCCTCCGTTTCGTTCGGCGTGACTATATCGCAAAGCGCCAGCATCTCGTCGGAAATGGCGGCAGCGGGTGCCGGGTTCAAGATCGTCCGCACCCCGCTTCTGCGCGCGATGGTAAGCGCGTGATGCGCTGCCGCCATCGGCTGCTCCAGCTGGGTGACAAACACAGACGCTCCGGCGATCCGTTCGGCCTGAGCTTCGACATCGGCAACCGAAATACGCCCCGCTGCGCCAGGGGCGATCATGATTGCATTGTTGCCGGTGGCTTCCTCTACGAAGATATAGGCAGCGCCGGTGTAGCTATCCCGATCGACGGTGACCTGTGGCATGACGCCCGCCCACGCCCAGGCGTCACGCGCCATGTCAGCAAAGGGATCAACCCCAAGCCGCGTGATAAAATGCACCCTACCTCCCGCTCGGGCCGCCGCCACGGCCTGGTTCGACCCTTTTCCGCCGGGCCCCAAGGCAAAGCTAGTTCCCAGGATCGTTTCGCCCGTGCGCGGCTGGCGCTGCGCGCGATAGGCCATGTCGGCAACGAAAACGCCCAAGATCACAATTGTTCCAGCCATATCGCGATCCTTATTGGTCGGGGGCGATCACGCCCTTGCGTAGGATGAAGCAGCCGTAGAACCGCCGTTCGCCCGTCTGGATCACGGCATAGGCCTGTCTTGCACGGTTGTAGAAATCGAACCGTTCGATCCCGATCATCGGCCGGCTTCGACCTTCGGCGCGATCGATCTGGGCCTGAACCTCGGCCTGGACGGGGAGCACGGTATGAGGGTCGCCCACAATTTCCATCCGCCCGGCAAAGTCATCGATGAAAGTGTCCAGCGGCATTACCGACAGCACCGCCTGCACACACTCGGCCGTGGTCAGGTTGTCCATCCGCAGCAAATCCCCATACACGGTTTCGCGCGCCACGGAGTCCGAAGGGAAATTCTGATCCGCGATTACTAGCGCATCGCCATGGCCCATAGCGCGCAACACATAAAGCACATCGGCATTCAGCCGCGGGTCCAGTCCTTTGAGCATTCGATCCTCCCCTGTCTTGGCCAAAAACACGGCCTTTTCTGTTTTGGCGCGCCAAGCCCGGCGGCGTGGCCAGTGCCAATCATGAACCTGCGCCTTGCTGATGTACAGAAAAGGAACGCACGGGCATTACTCGAACTGTGCTCAAACCGCCGTTTGCCACACTCGCTGTACCTGATCAGCCGATCCGCATACCGGATGCGGGATCAAACACATGCGAAGCGCCAGGTACCACGCCGAGCCGGATGTCTTGCCCCGGGCGCACATCGCGGCGTTCGCGCAAGACGGCCGTCACATCCCTCGCGCCCAAGCGGACAAACAGATAGGTTTCCGCACCTGTCGGTTCGACCACCGCGATCTGGCCCGAAAGGCCCGTGTCACCGGGGGCAAGATGCTCGGGCCGAACGCCCAGAACGATCTTCTGCCCATCGGCAAGCCCGGGCTGATCGAGCGGCACATGCGCACCCGCCACCTCGGCCACAACGGCGCCGCCGATATGGCGCACCACGGCATCAAGCATGTTCATCGCGGGCGATCCGATGAACCCCGCGACAAACAGATTGGCGGGTTTGTCATAGACCTCAAGCGGTGTGCCCATCTGTTCGATCCGCCCGCCCTGCATCACGACGATCTTGTCGGCCATGGTCATCGCTTCGATCTGGTCATGGGTGACGTAGACCGTCGTGGTTCCCAGCCGCTGGTGCAATTCGCGGATCTCGGTACGCATCTGCACCCTGAGCTTGGCATCGAGGTTCGACAGCGGTTCGTCGAACAAGAACACCTGCGGGTCGCGGACGATGGCGCGGCCCATGGCGACGCGCTGGCGCTGGCCACCCGACAGGGCGCGGGGATATCGATGCAGGTATGGCGTCAGGCCCAGCACCTCGGCCGCGCGGTCCACCTTGGCCTTGATCTCGGCCTTGTCCATCTTTCGCATGCGCAGAGCAAACGCCATGTTCGCCTCGACCGTCTTGTGCGGGTAGAGCGCATAGTTCTGGAACACCATGGCGATGTCGCGTTCGGCGGGCGGCAGGTTGTTGACCAACCGCTCCCCGATGTGAATGGTGCCCGAGGTGATCCCCTCGAGCCCCGCGATCATGCGCAAAAGCGTGGACTTGCCGCAGCCCGATGGCCCGACCAGCACCACAAAGGCCCCATCAGGAATATCGACATCAAGGCCATGAATGACCCCAACATCGCCATAGGCCTTTCGAAGTTCCCTGACCTTGACCTCTGCCATTGCGCACCGCCCGTTTCACCGCGTTGTCCCAACGACTAGCCCAGCGGGCAGAGCCTGTCCACAACCTGACCATACTAACATGTTAGAAACTTGACAGGCCACCTTGCGACTGAAATGCTCCGATCTGTTGCACCACGGCAGGGACACTAGGATTTTTCCATGCAGGGGGTCGCACAAGATCTTGGCGCTGCCGCTAAGAGCATGCGCCAGTTATTCAGGGAGAAATTCTGGTGAAAATCGATCTCTACAAATACGCGGTCGCAGCTGGGTTGACCCGCCGCGGGCTGTTGAAG
>JAQCLA010000289.1 GCA_027592105.1 Pseudomonadota bacterium
TGGCCCAGCCCGTGACCTTCATGATCGGTTGGCCCGATGGCAGGTTCGAAACCGCCATGTCCTTCCACGCGATCCCCATCCGCAACCCGGTGCCGAGCGCCTTGGAGCACGCCTCCTTGGCCGCCCAGCGCTTGGCATAGACCGCGGCGGGTTCCTTCATCCGCTCGGCGCGGTTTTGCTCGGTCACGGTAAAGACACGCTCGCGGAAGCGATCGCCAAAACGGTCAAGCGCGCGCTGGATACGCTCGATATTCGCCAGATCGGTGCCGATACCGAGGATCATTGCATCCCCTCCGGACCGAGCCGACAAGGCACGACAACGACCCGCCCGTCCATGGCGCAAACCAAAGCGGCGGCCGCCCGCGACAGGACAGCGAAAATATGATGCACGAAACCCTCCGGGTCTGACGGCGGTTTGAACAGAAATACTCTTCGCTTATTCGCAGTGATTGCGCAATGGCCGCGCGATCAACGCCGCGCGGCATCCATATGGCTGCGCATCTGGGCAATCGCGGCGGAAAGGCCGACAAACACAGCCTCACCGATCAGGAAATGGCCGATATTCAACTCGACCACCTCGGGGATAGCGGCGATGGGGGCGACATTATCATAGCTCAACCCATGGCCCATATGCACCTCAAGACCCAGATCAGCGGCCTGTTTAGCACCTGCGACCAGCCGGGCAAGCTCGGCGTCACTGGCGGCGAAATCGCCCTCGGCATGGAAATCGCAATATGCGCCCGTGTGCAGTTCGATAACCGGCGCGCCAATGCGCGCGGCGGCGGCGATCTGTGTAGGATCGGCCGCGATGAACAGCGATACACGGCACCCCGCATCGCGCAGCGGCGCGATATAGTCGCCCATCCAATTGGCATTTCCCGCAACCTCGAGCCCGCCCTCGGTCGTGCGCTCTTCGCGCCGCTCAGGCACGATACAGGCCGCATGCGGGCGGTGCGTCAGCGCGATTGCCTGCATCTCGGCTGTCGCTGCCATCTCGAAATTCAACGGGATGGTGATCGCATCCATGATCGCACCGATATCGGCATCGCGGATATGGCGGCGATCCTCGCGCAGATGCGCGGTGATACCATCGGCACCGGCGGCCTGCGCCATGATGGCCGCGCGCACCGGATCGGGCATGGCGCCCCCGCGCGCATTGCGCAATGTCGCGACGTGATCGATATTCACACCGAGCCTGAGGCGCTGTGCCATTCGCGTGTTCTCCTTGCTACCCGAAGGGTAACCTAGCGTTTCACGACCGCAGCGCCAGCTTGATCGCGGAGCTTTTCCATCTTCTTGCGCAGCCGGGCCAGACGCCGCTTTTGATAGGCCCGGATCACCGGCACGCTGAGGTAGTAGCAGATCACACCGCAAACCAATCCCGGAATGATCGCGCCCACCATCCACGGGAAAAACACATCGTCATAGAACCGATGAAGCTCGCTCCAATGGGCGCGCTCATCGGTAAAGATCGCCTTGAAATTATGCCATAAATCACCGGCCGCAGCAGCGAATTTGGAAAAGATGGAATCATCCACCTCGCTGCGCATATCAGTGCCAAGCATCCAGTGGCCCATTTGCAGCGAAATGATCGCGATCGGCACATAGGTCAGCGGGTTGCCGATGAACGTCGCCAGCAAAGCGGCAAGGATCGACCCCTGCATCATGCGCGCCAGCACGGCGGCGACCAAGAAATGCAGGCCGAAAAACGGGGTGAACACTGTAAAGGCACCGGCAAAAACACCGCGCGCGATTTGCTCTGGCGTGCCGGGCAGGCGATGCATGCGGTGGCGCACATACTGAAAGCCGCGCAGCCAGCCGCCACGCGGCCAGAACGCTTCACCTACGATCCGCAGGATCGATCTTGGATCGCGGCGCTTGAATACCACGACGAACCTGCCCTTCCGTTACAGTCCACCTCGCACCAATGGTGCAAATGCGAACCCGTCTTCTTGTGGCCGATCAGGGGCGCCGGTCGAGGTTCCGGGACCGCTGAAGACTGGCCACATCGCTATCCAGTTCAACTGCCATCATCACAGCATGCAGATGTTCCGCATTGCGCACATCCACATCGATCAAGAGGCGGAAATAATCCAGTTTTCGATCGATGAAATTCAAATCCGAGATATTGGCGTTCTGCTCACCAATCAATGTGCAGATACGCCCCAGCACCCCTTTTTGGTTCGAAATCGTCACATCGATCGTCACGTTGTGAATTGGGGCGTGACGCCCTTCTGTCCAGTGCAGATCGATCCAACGCTCGGGGCTGTCGTCGAATGCGGCCAGCGCAGGGCAGTCGATGGCGTGCACGATGGGGCCACGGCCCAAATAGGTGATCCCCACGATCCGTTCGCCCGGCACGGGCTGGCAGCATTGCGCGCGGCGCGTTTCGGCCCCGGCAGGAAGGCCAATGACCGCGCGACGAACCTCGACATCGCTGGTTTCGGTTTGTCCGGCCAATTCGGGATAGATGCGTGCCACGACCGAACGCGCTGAAAGCTCGGCCGAGCCGATCCGCGCCAGCATCTCTGGCCCGTTCTTGATGCCGATAGCACGCGCCGCCGTATCAAGCGCCTTGTCAGTTGCCTTTTTCCCCACCTGCTCAAAGGCCACACGCGCCAATTCGCGCCCCAGCTTGATAAAGCGTTCGCGGTCCTCTTCGCGCAGCATGCGCCGGATCGCGGCCTTGGCGCGGCCGGTGACGACGATGTCGATCCAACTGGCTTGTGGGGTCTGGCCTTCGGCTGTGATGATCTCGATGGATTGGCCGTTCTTGAGCCGCGTCCAAAGCGGCACGCGCAGCCCGTCAACCTTGGCGCCGACGCAGGAATGGCCGATGCGGGTGTGGATCGTATAGGCGAAATCGATGGGCGTGGCCCCTTTGGGCAACTGCACCACATCGCCCTTGGGTGTGAAGCAAAAGACCTGATCGGAATACATCTCTAGCTTCACATGCTCGAGAAACTCATCGCTATCCTCGGCTGCCTCGAAGCGTTCTGTCAGACCCTCAAGCCATTTGGCCGGATCGACGGCAAACGGGTTCTCCGAGCGCACACCATCGCGATAGGACCAATGCGCCGCCACGCCCGACTCGGCCACATCATGCATCTGGCGCGTGCGGATCTGCACCTCGACCCGCTTGCCATCGCGCCCGGACACGGTGGTATGGATCGAGCGATAGCCGTTGGATTTGGGCTGGCTGATGTAATCCTTGAACCGCCCCGGCACGGCGCGCCAACGTTGGTGGATCGCGCCCAAGACACGGTAGCAATCATCCTCGGTCGCGGTCAGCACGCGAAAGCCGTAGATGTCCGACAGGCGCGAAAAGGCCAGATCCTTTTCCTGCATCTTGCGCCAGATCGAAAAGGGCTTTTTGGCGCGGCCAAAAACATCGGCCTTC
>JAQCLA010000013.1 GCA_027592105.1 Pseudomonadota bacterium
TCATGGCGATCACTCATCTCAAGCGTGGCAAGCCCGAGGCGGAGCGGGCAGAGGATGACGCGAAGGTGCGCGTGAGCGTCGAGGGGTTCTTGGCCGACATCGCCGCGCGCGGGGATGGGGCGGTGCGGGACTTGGCCGAGAAGTTCGACGGCTACGCGCCGGCGAGCTTTCGCCTCAGCCAATCCGAGATTGACGCCGCGATGCAAAAGGTCAGCGCGCGCGACATGGAGGATATCCGCTTCGCCCAGACCCAGATCCGCCGCTTTGCCGAGGCCCAGCGCGCCTCCATGACCGATATCGAGGTCGAAACGCTCCCCGGTGTGATCTTGGGCCACAAGAACATCCCCGTGCAATCGGTGGGCTGCTACGTGCCGGGGGGCAAGTTCCCGATGGTGGCCTCGGCCCATATGTCGGTCTTGACCGCATCCGTCGCGGGTGTGCCGCGCATCATCGCCTCGGCCCCCCCGGTCAAGGGCGCACCCCACCCCGCCATCGTCGCCGCCATGCATCTGGGCGGCGCGCATGAGATCTATGTGCTGGGCGGCATCCAAGCGGTCGGCGCCATGGCGATTGGCACCGAAAGCATCGCGCCTGTCCATATGCTGGTCGGCCCCGGCAATGCCTATGTGGCCGAGGCAAAGCGCCAGCTTTACGGCCGCGTGGGTATCGACCTTTTCGCCGGTCCGACCGAAACCATGGTCATCGCCGATGACAGTGTCGATGCCGAGTTGTGCGCCACCGACCTCTTGGGTCAGGCCGAGCATGGCTATAACTCGCCTGCCTGCCTGATCACCAATTCGCGCAAGCTGGCCGAGGGGACGCTCTCCGAGATCGACCGGCTTTTGGCGATCCTGCCCACGGCGGAAACGGCGGCGATCAGCTGGCGCGATTATGGCGATGTGATCCTCTGCGACAGCCATGAGGAGATGCTGATGGTCGCCAATGACATGGCCTATGAGCATGTCCAAGTGATGACCGACCGCGATGATTGGTATCTGGAAAACATGCAAAGCTACGGCGCGCTGTTCTTGGGGGCCCGCACCAATGTGGCCAATGGCGACAAGGTGATCGGAACCAACCACACGCTGCCCACCAAGAAAGCGGGCCGCTACACCGGCGGGCTTTGGGTGGGCAAGTTCCTGAAAACCCACAGCTACCAGCGCGTCACCACCGATGCGGCTGCAGCAGAGATCGGCACATACGGCTCGCGGCTCTGCATGCTCGAGGGCTTCGTCGGCCACGCCGAACAATGCAACATCCGCGTCCGCCGCTACGGCGGTCGAAACGTGCCTTACGGGGAAGCGGCGGAATGATGTCCCCCGCGGAACTGAAGGCGCTGATCGCCCCTTACCGCCACGCGATGGCGGATTTCGACCGCCATACGGTGCAATCGGTGATCGCATCGCTTTTCGCCCCCGATGCCACGCTGCGTCTTTGCCATCCCTTCGGTGATGTCGATGATCTATTAGAAGATTGCCTTGCCCCGCTGCATGCGGCCATGCCCGATCTGGAACGCCGTGATATGATCGTCATAGCGGGCACCACGCCCGAGGGGCAGGATTGGATCGGCTGCATGGGCCAGTATATGGGCAGCTTTCTTGCGCCCTTCCTCGACATTCCGCCGACCGGGCATCTGGCCCATATGCGCTATCACGAGTATTTCCGCGTCAGCGATGGCCGCATCACCGAGATGCAGGCGATCTGGGACATCCCTGAATTGATGATGCAGGCCCGCGCTTGGCCCATGGCCCCGCAGCTTGGGGCCTTTCTCGCCACCCCTGCACCGATGAGCGGCGATGGGCTTGCGGTCGCGGGCGATGGGAAAAAGGCGCTCGAGCATGTCATCGCCATGCTAACAGACCTGTGCAAATACCCAAGCAATCCCGACCCGGCAGTGATGAAGCTAGACCGATATTGGCACCCGCGTTTCAACTGGTATGGCCCGGCAGGTATCGGCACATCGCGCGGCATCTCGGGCTTTCGCAACTGGCACCAAGGCCCGTTCCTGCGCGGCATGCCCGACCGCAAGCTTGACGCGATGGGCGATCTTAAAAGCCATTGGATCGGCGAGGGTGATTATGTCTGCGAAACAGGCTGGCCCAACATGCGCCTGACGGTGACGGGCGATGGCTGGATGGGCATCGCGCCCGGTGGTCAGGAAATCTTGCTGCGCAGCCTCGACTTCTGGAGATGCGAGGGGGATTTGATCCGCGAGAACTGGGTTCTGGTCGATCTGCTTGACGCTTATCGCCAATTGGGTGTCGATGTGCTGGCTCGAATGCGGGAATTCAACAAGGCGCGGGTGCCGGGCGCGATCCCCCTGCCCGATTGGAGGCATGCGTGAGCATCAGCCGACCCATTGCTCCGACGACGGCACAGGTGGCGCGTTGATGGCCGATCAGCGCATCACATCGCTGGACGTGGCGCGCATGGCCGGTGTCAGCCAATCGGCGGTCAGCCGGGTCTTTTCGGGTGCATCGGCAAGTGCCGCCACGATCGCCAAGGTGCGCGCGGCGGCCGAGCAGCTGGGCTATCGCCCCAACGCCATGGCGCGCGCGATGAAATCGGGCAAAAGCCGCATCATCGGCTTGCTGGTCGCCTATCTGGAAAACCAGTTCTACCCCATCGCCTTGGAACGGCTCTCGCGCGCGCTTCAGGAACGGGGCTATCACATTCTCGTCTTCATGGTCCCGAACGCGAGCGACCAGATCGAAAGCACCGTGCAAGAGCTTTTGGATTACCAGGTGGATGGGATCGTCACCGCCTCGGTCTCGATGTCTTTCGGCTTGACCGAACGCTGCGCCGCATCGGGCATCCCGGTTGTGATGTTCAACCGTGGTCAGGACGGGTCTGGCCTGTCGGCGGTCACGTCGGACAATCTGGCCGGCGGCGCCAAGGTGGCCGAGTTCCTTCTGGCAGGCGGGCATCGGCGCATCGCCCATATCATGGGCTGGCAAGGCTCATCGACGGGGCGCGACCGCGCGCTGGGGTTCCGGCGCGGATTGGCCGCGGCGGGTGCCACCCCCTTGGCCGAGATCGACGGGATGTACACGCGCGAAGATGCGGCCAAGGCCACGCGCGCGCTGATGGCACGCCCCGACCCGCCCGATGCGATCTTTGTGGGCAATGATCACATGGCCTTTGCCGTGATGGATGTCTTGCGCAGCGATTTGGGCCTGCGCGTGCCGCATGATGTGGGCGTGGTGGGCTATGACGATGTGCCTTTGGCCGGATGGCCTGCCTATGACCTGACAAGCCTGCGCCAACCCGTCAATCGCATGGTCGAGGCAACCGTCGACACGCTGTTGGGCCAGATCGAACACCCTGCGCGGCCAACGCAAAAGATCGAGATCGCAGGCCCGCTGATCGTGCGCGGCTCGGCGCGCATTCCCGAAGGATGGACATCATGAAGGGCTTTGACCCGAAATTCCGCGACTTTCCCGATTATATCCTGGGCATCACCCAAGAGATCTGGGAAGGCCGCGCCATCGCCACGCTGCACGATTATTATGCGCAAGACATCATCGTGCGCTCGCCCGGCTCGGTGGTGCGCGGTAATGGCGGCGTCATCGCGGCCACCATGGCCACCTTGGCCGAATTTCCCGACCGCCAGCTTTTGGGCGAAGATGTGATCTGGTCGGGCACCCCCGAAACAGGAATGCTGTCCTCGCACCGGATCTTGTCGACAGCAACGCATGCGGGCGACGGCGTCTATGGCAAGGCGACAGGCAATAAGCTGGTCTACCGGATCATGGCCGATTGCCATGCCAAGGATAACAAGATCGACGATGAATGGCTGATCCGGGACCAAGGCGCGATCGTGCGGCAGATGGGCTGGGACCCAGCCGACTATGCCCGGGACCTGATCGCGCGCGAAGGCGGCCCTACAGCCTGCACCAAACCCTTTCACCCCGTGATGGACATTGCCGGCCCCTATCAGGGCGTCGGGAATGACGACCCTTGGGGCGCGCGCCTTGGCGATACCCTGACCCGCATCATGGGGGCCGATATGGCGGTGCTCGCCACCACATATGACCGGGCGGCGCATCTGGAGTATCCCGGCCATCAGACCGTCCATGGGGGCGCGGCGGCGACGCATTTCTGGATGGGACTGCGCGCGGCCTTTCCATCGGCGCGCTTTGCGATCCATCACCAGATCGGGCGCGACGACCCCGACATGCCCCCCCGCGCCGCTCTACGCTGGAGCCTGACGGGCAAGCATGACGGATGGGGGGCCTTTGGCCGCCCCAGCGGGGCCGAGGTGCATATCATGGGCATCACCCATGCCGAGTTTGGCCGCCATGGCGCCGGGCCAACCCAGCTTCGCCGCGAATGGACATTGTTCGATGAAACCGCGATCTGGAAACAGATCCATCTTGCAACCGGCGATCTTTGAAAACGCCTGATTTTACTTGATCGAGGACCACCAGCGATGACCCCCCAAGAGATGGAAAGCCGCATTGTGCGTTACGGCGATCTGCGCCCTTGCAAGACCGCCTTCATCGATGCCCATACGCCCGGCTCTGACCAAAAAGAGAATTTCACCATCATCGGCGGCGGCGTCTCGGAAAGCCCCGATCAACATGTGCATCTCTCGATCAAGCATGGCTTCAACATCGGTGCAGCAGGCCAGCCGCCCAAATGCCGCAACTCACTGCATGATCACAACACCGCCGAGGTGTTCTTCGTGCTCTCGGGGCGCTGGCGCTTTTTCTGGGGCCGCTGGGGCAATGCAGGCGAGGTGGTGCTGGAAGAGGGCGACATCATCAACATCCCCACGGGCATTTTCCGTGGCTTCGAGAATATCGGCACCGACTACGGGATGATCATGGCGATCTTGGGCGGCGATGATGCGGGAGGCGGTGTGAAATGGGCCCCGCAGGTCATCGAGGAGGCCAAGGCGCAAGGCCTGATCTTGGCCGAGACAGGCAAGCTTTACGACACCAAGAAGGGCGAGGCGCTGCCCGAAGGCGTCAAGCCCATGCCAGTCCTCGGCCCCGAGGAGCTTGCCAAGCGCGCCGAATTGACGACCGCCGATGTGCTGCCCAACCATGTGGCGCGCTACTGGGATCTGGTCGCCCTTGCCGACCGCACACCCGCCAAGGTGATCGGCAGCGATGGGCTCTTGCGCGACCGTCCGGGCTTTGAGGTGCATTTCATCACACGCGGCTCGGCGGCCAAGGCGCCGCGCCAACATGACCGCCCTGCCGTGCTGATGCCCGCCAAGGGCCATTGGCGCGTCGATTGGGAGGGTGGCAGCGCCACGCTGGCCAAGGGCGACACCATGTCGGTACCGGCGGGGCTTGCTTATCACCTGACGCCGTCAATGTCGGGCGATGCCGCGCTTTACCATGTGCTTGGCACCGATGACCCGGCCGGGCCGACGCATCGGCTGTAAGCGGATCGCCTTATTGACGCAATGAAAGGACAACAGATGCGCCAGATCAAAACCACCCATGTCGGGAGCTTGCCGCGCGCACAAGATGTCGTGGATTTCATCTTTGCCCGTGAACGCGGCACCGATTTCGATCAAGCCGCCTTCGACGCCTGCATGACGGCGGCCGTGTCGGACACGGTCGCGCGACAGGTCGCGGCCGGGGTCGATATCGTCTCGGATGGGGAAACCTCCAAGATCAGCTATGCGACCTATGTCAAGGATCGCTATACGGGCTTTGACGGCGACACACCGCGCAGCCCGCCGCGCGATTTGCAGCTTTTTCCCAATTTCCTCAAGCGGCTGGCCGATGATGGCGGATCGCCGCGCTATGCAAGGCCCAAATGCATCGGCCCCGTCACCTCCAAGGGTCAGGGCGAGTTGCAAAAGGATATCGCCAATCTCAAGGCCGCGATGGCCGCGCATGGCGCGGCCCGCGGCTTCATGAATGCCGCCTCGCCCGGTGTGATCTCGCTGTTCTTGCCCAATGAGTATTACCCTAGCCGCGAGGCTTATCTTGCCGCTCTGGCCGATGCGATGAAGGAAGAATACGAGACCATCGTCGCCGCAGGCCTTGATCTGCAACTCGATTGCCCGGATCTGGCGCTCTCGCGCCATATGCTGTTCCCCGAGCTTGCAGATGCCGATTTCGTCAAGGTGGCAGCCCTGCATGTCGAGGTGCTGAACCATGCGCTGCGCGATATCCCGCAAGACTGTGTGCGCGTTCATATCTGCTGGGGCAATTACGAGGGGCCGCATATCTGCGACATCCCCATGGCCAAGATGTTCGACACGCTGATGTCGACCAAGGCGCGCTATGTGCTGTTCGAGACATCAAACCCCCGCCATGCGCATGAATGGGCGGTGTTTCGCGACCGTCAGACGGACATCCCCGAGGACAAGATCCTCGTGCCGGGCGTGCTCGATACGACGACGAACTTCGTCGAACACCCCGAGCTGGTCGCCCAGCGCCTCCAGCGCTTTGTCGATATCGTGGGCGCAGACCGGGTGATCGCGGGCTCGGATTGCGGTTTTGGGACATTCGCGGGTTTCGGCGCGGTCGATCCTGATATCGCCTATGCCAAGCTGGCCGCGATGGCCGAGGGCGCGGCCCTTGTCGGCAAGGGATGATGACGAACATGCCTGAAGGGGGGCCAATGATGGATGCGGCACTACTGAAACTTTTGCAGGCGGTCGATACGCCCACCGTGTGCAACGCTATCGAGGTGGTCGAGGGCAAGCGTGGCTTTGATCGCTTCACCCGCGGTACCATGCTGTGCAGCGCGCCCGCGGCGGGTGCAATCGTGGGATATGCACGTACCGCGCGGATCGCCGCACTCGCCCCACCAAGCGAGCCCGCCGATGTGATCCGCGCACGCCGCATGGCCTATTACGCACACATGGCCACAGGCCCCCGCCCCGCCATCGCGGTCGTCGAAGACATGGACGGACCCAATGCCATTGGCGCCTATTGGGGCGAGATCAATACAACTGTGCACAAAGGCTTTGGCCTGAGCGGCGCGCTGACCAATGGTGTGATGCGCGATCTTGGCGATCTGCCCGACGGTTTCCCGGTTATCGCGGGCAGCATCGGCCCAAGCCACGGCTTCGTGCATGTCCGCGAGATTGCGACGACGGTGAACATCTTTCGCTTGAGCATTGCGGATGGCGATCTGGTTCATGCCGACCGCCATGGCGCCTTGGTGATCCCTGCGGGCTACGCGGCGGCACTGGCGGGCGCGATTGCCAAGCTGCTTGATACTGAAAAGATCGTTCTGTCGGCGGCAAGGGCCGAGGGCTTCGACTTCGCCGCCTTCGAGGCGGCCTGGACAGCGTTCGAGGCGGCAAGGACTTAATTTTTTTCGCACCGCGGCGAACGAAGGCGCCTACCCATCAGTATCACATACATTCGGCCAATATCGACCAAAGTGTTCCGAAAATATCCCTGCACACACCTTATCAATATGGTGGATATTGGTGGCTCTGTTGGACAAATCCGGTGAGGGATTCATCTTGTGAACCCAGCGTGGAAGCTGGGATCCATGAGCAGACCGACATCACCGACCTACAAGACCAAGAACCGGCAGCCTATAACGAAGCGCTCAAGCGCCTGGGCTCGCTGACGATTTGGTCGACCCTGAGATGACCTGGGATGCCGGGCCGATAGGCGGGCGTGGCCGCCAGCAAAGCTATAGCGACGCCGCCATACAGACACGCCTCTCGAAGAAAGTGCTGTCTCTTTTCTATCAGTGAACCATCAAAGGCATACAGCTAAGCGCGGCCGCGAGCGAGGCACATGCACCTCTGCTATAAAGCTTCAATTAGGGGACAACATAGGGGATAGGTCGCCCAAAATTCATTTAAGACACATATTAGTCAATATCTTATAGGAATTCAATGGCGGAGCGGATAGGCCTAGTACCTAACTCTCTCCATCAAAAATGTATGATTATAATACTTAAAGTTCCGCACTTAATGGCCGAGCATCGGTCGTGTGACTCTATGCGATCTCGCCTCAGGCAGGCTGGCATTCTGTTGCGGCCTCGTAATGCTGCATTGCGATTGTGCCGCCTTGGCCGTCGTTGCAAGGTCAGCCTCATGACAAAACTGCTTGCCCTCTGGTCTGGTGACCTTGCCCTGGACGAAGCCTTCTGGACCTGGACGGTGACGGTGGGTTTGCTCGTCAATATCTCCACCAGCATCCTGTTTCTCGTGCTGATCCTGCAGGACCAGACGCTGGCCGCCGTGCTGGTCGGCTACGGTCTCTCAATGCCCTATAACATCGTTGCGACCGTTGGGGTCTGGCGGTCAGCGGCGCGCTACGGGGGTCCGTCGCTCCACGCCGATCTGGCGCGCATCGTAACCGTCATCGTTATGGCGGGCCTGACGCTGACATGATGCGCGCGTCTTGACGCGACCCAAAGTTCACTTGCTTGCCCCGAAACCGGACAGTCTCGTGACGGACGTCAACGTCACGCTCATGGAGCAAGTCTTCGACCTTCCAAAGCGAAAGCGGGAAGCGCACGGCGAGCATAGCTGCCAGACGGGTGATCTTAGGGATGAATTTGAAATACCGAAATGCGATGCGTTTTGTCCTCCGGCGAGGCTATGCAAGCGTCTTGTCCGTCTCAAACTGGTTTTCTCTGACAAGACCAGTCGGCGCGAAAAGTGCCCCCAAGCGCAGTGTGGGTTCTGCACTAGGTGGTCGCGGGCGACGTTCGGTTGCAGCCCTTGACAACCTGCCCCATGCTGCGTTTCTGCACGAGATCATCGCTGCGTATTAACTGCTACGGATGCGTTTAAAGCACGCGGCCACGGTCAAGGCGCCGTGTGATCAGATAATGCCGCGCCAGCATGGAAATCCCCAAACCGATCGCGGCCAGTTGCATGACAGCTTCACCCGACAGAACCAACATTGCCATTGCAAGCCGCATGATCACCTCGGCCATCGACAGCCGGGCAAGGTCGAACTTCGCCAAGGCGCTGGACAACAAGTAAAGCGACAACCCAAGCCGCGCCAAAAGCCATATCAACCCTGCCACATGCACAGTACCATCATATCCCGGCAGATATTGCGCGCCGCCATTGGCCGCATCCGGGTTCAACACAGCGGCAGAGATCAGCAAGATCTCGGGGTTGAACGCAAAGACAAAGGGAATGACGAACATCACGATCCCGGTGCGCACAGCCGAAAACGATGTCCCGAGCGGATCAGATTTCGCGATCGTGGATGCCGCATAGGAGGCAACCGCAACCGGAGGTGTAATCGCGCTGACGCAGGCAAAATAGAAAATGAACATATGCGCCGTAAAATGCGCCATGCCCAACCCAACCAAAAGCGGTCCCATCAACAGCGCCGCGTTCACATAGGCCGGGACCGCGGGCATGCCCATTCCCAGCAAGATCGCCAATACCATGGTCACCCCAAGGGCCACGAATTTGAAGATCAAAGGCGCACCATTGCCCAAGTCGAGCGCGCGCAGCCATCCGAGAATGTCGAGCGCGATAAAGCTCGGCAGGGCCGTGAGGTTCAGGCTGATATCGATCACTGAGACGGCCAAAAACATCAAATAGAGCCCGGCCGAGGTAATTCCGGCATTGGCCAGCGCATCGAGTAGCTGGCCCGGCGCGCGGCGAACGGCCGGATCGATAAACAGCATCGCCATCAACACGACCGCTGCCCACCAACCAACGCTGCCCGCGTCACCAAGCGAATTTTGGATCAATTGCATGATCCACGGCAGGTCTTGCGCGCGGCATAGCCCACTGGGCGTGACAACGGTGACCGCGCCCAACAAGCGGCTCAAGGGATCACAGCCAATCGCGTCTTTGGGTACGAGCAGCAAGAGAATGATTAATGATAACGGCACAAAGATTTGGCTCAGCAACAACCCGTCATGCCGCGTTAGGCGTAGTTCAGGCGGCACATCGCCCACAGCTTCGATACCTTGCTTGCGCGATTGGAACATGACCGACAAAAACATGCAGATAAAATAAGCCGCCGCTGGAAGTGTCGCGGCGATGGCCACCTCGCGGTATGGCACGCCAGTCATCGCTGCCAAGACGAAGGCCGCGATACCCATGATGGGCGGCATGATCTGCCCACCAGAGGAAGCTGCTGCCTCGACCCCGGCGGCATAATTGCGTGAAAACCCACGACTGATCATCATCGGGATCGTGATTGTTCCGGTCCCGAGCACATTAACAACGGGGGTGCCGGTCGTGGTGCCGAACATGGCCGAGGCAACGATCGCTGCATGCGCGGCGCCCCCGCGCAGCTTGCGGGTCGAGACAACGGCCAACTTGATCAAGGTCCGCCCGCCCGCCGAAACCGCCAAGAGCGAACCCAACACGATATAGGGAAAGACGGTGTTGAGCATGATGTGAAGAAACTGGCCCAACAATCCCGAGCCTTGATTGACTAAGAGATCTTGTACGCGGTAACGCCCATCGGCCAAGCTGCGGGGCTCACCTCCCAAAGCGGTGATGAAGTAGCGGTTCATCCCCTCCGAACCGAACGCATACCACAGCGCCACGGTCAAAATTGCATAAGCCGCCAGCGCGATAGATACCAAGACCAGCGAAAAGCCCCAGACCTGCGCATTATAAGCGAGAAACACCACCACAGCGACACCGACAATAACGGTGATCCACGGGCCGGTGGTCGCAAAACAGCGCGGATCATCAATGCTGCTCGGCGGCGGCAGGCCCAAGGCAATCGCAACCTCGCGTTCAGCCAAAAGCGCACGTTCAATAAAGGCCGCCCGTTCACCGGTGATCACATCGATCAAGCAAACGGCCTCGTTCTCTATCAAATAGGTTGCCGCGATGGTGAGTGCTGCGACGACCAAGGTGATGTCGAGCGCCAAGCCCAGCGCGCGGCGCGCAGGCCCCCGGTCTTGCCATGCCCGCTGCACCGAATGCCATAAGGCCACGATGATCATCATCCATGCAAAAGCGATGGGGTAATAATATTCATAGGGAAAGCGGCGCACGACCAGCCAATCCCAACCCGTCAAGTCGATCCAAAACTGATCCCAGCCGGGGATCGAAGGGGTCGAATTGATCATGCCGGTGATCACGAAGATCAGCGCCATGACAACGACAATTTGGCGGGTGACGGGCGAGATGAAAGGGGGATCGCTATCCATCGTCTGCTCGCATCAAAAAAGGATGGGTCCACACGACGCGTGTGGACCCCTTTATCGTCAGAACTGTGCTATCATTTCGCGCAATCGGGCACGTCGTAGCCCGCTTCTTCCCAAGCGCGCACGGCACCAGGATGGTAACGCACGGGGTTGAGACCGCACATCCCCGAGGCGACGGGATCGAGGTCTTCTAGGCCGATATTGCGGGCATAAAGCGCCTTGGCATAGAGTTGCTCGATCGTTTCGATATGGGCGCGAGTCAAGGCATAGGCAATTTCTTCATCCATGGCCGCGTTCACGCAATTGCCGCCCACCGAACCGCGGGTGCGGAATGCACCATCTTCCGACACGACATTGGCGTTTTCGCCCAAGGCCGCCATTTGCTCTGCCGAAAGAATAAAGGGGGCCGACCCCGGCGATGTTAGGACGCGCTGGACCTCTTCGCTTTCGAATTGTGCAATCGGGATGGAGTAGAAATTCATCCGTCCCGCCGAGAGCGCCTGAAGCGGGCGGTCCGAGGGGATATACTCGGGCAAAAGCGCCACATCGACCGAACCTTCGGTGATGGTGGTGGTCATCTGCGACCAATCACTTTCAATGGCGGTAAAGCCTGTCTCGGCCTCTAGCCCCGTCATCACCTGAATAAGCGAACGCGCCTCGTTGGTTGCAGCACCACGCGGCGGACCATCGAGGATGCGGCGACCAGCAAGGTCATCCCAACCCGAAACGCCAACGGAGTCGTAGCCGTAAAGCGTATAGGCACCAAAGGAATAGGGATAAAGCACGCGCAGACCGCCGGCCAACTCCTTGCCGCGCTCTGC
Source organism: Pseudomonadota bacterium (assembly GCA_027592105.1). Taxonomy (GTDB): domain Bacteria; phylum Pseudomonadota; class Alphaproteobacteria; order Rhodobacterales; family Rhodobacteraceae; genus Roseicyclus. Next base: position 11,904 of record JAQCLA010000013.1, read on the forward strand.
CCCAAGATCGGCAAATGGGCCAACGCCACGTTCCATCAAGAACGGCAAGATAAAGGGGCAAATGCCGATATCTGTCCGACCTTCGGCGACCGCGAGCGTCGCGTTCACCCCGGTCTGACCCAAATTGATTTGAATGTTGGCAATGCCGCGTTCAGCGACGACTTCGGCCAGATGCGCGACTGTCAAATGTACCGCAACACCCGGCGTCGAGGTCATGGCCGTCAAGTTCACTTCAGCGACGGCTGTATTCGCTACAAGCGCTAGGCCCATTGCGGTCGCTAGTCCGAGTTTCTTCATGATTTCCTCCCATGGTCATCATTGGGGCCAGTTTGTCGGCCCGGTGAAAGTAGCAGCACCCCGCGCGCCTCCTCCCGCGGGCGGGGTGGTCGTGTCATCGCGCCGGATGGCGATACGGCTCGATTGAGATATTGGCACCGATCCGAATGGTCATCAGATCCTCGGCGATCAAAACGATGCCGTCGTATTCCACAGCCAGTTCTGCCAAAAGATCATCCATCGGCAGGGGATCGGGCGGCAAAAGCGCCAGATGCGTCAGCATCGCCAGTCGCGGGCGTGTCTTGGCGAAGACGCGGCCCACATCGGTCGGCGAGGCATGATGATCAATCGCGACCTTCACCTTGGGATAATTGGCCAAGGTCGCAGGGCGCGCGGCCGCTATCTCATGGATGAAGACATCCGCCCCCTGTGCCTGCGCGATCAGGTTTTCATTGTAGCGAGTATCATGGGAATGCACGAAAACATGCCCACCATATTCCACCCGAAAGCCAAATGCCGAAGGGATATTATCGCCGTGGTCGACCAAAATCGCGCGGATCGTCAGCCCACCACGATCATAGACAACTCCTTCGGTATAGATATGCGGGATAAGGCGCATATGCTCTGGGTCAATCTCATTGTCATTGACGCGAATGTTGCGGTCTGGGCGCGTTGCAAGCCACGCCCCCTCTGCCAGATCCATCAGCCCTTCGGGGCCATAGACCATAAGCGGCCCACCCCGCCCTGCCCAGCCTTGCGGGATAGTGCCGGACATCAACAGGTCGAAGATCCCGGAATAATGATCCGAGTGGTAATGCGACAAGATTACGGTATCGACATATCCCACCGGCAATCCCAACTGCGACATGCGGATGACCGTTCCCCGTCCACAATCAATCATGACCTTTTGTGCGCCCGCCTCGATCAAGGTCGCAGTGCCAAAGGCGTGAATGCTGGGGTTGGGAATACCAGTGCCTAGCAGGGTCACCTTCAAGATGTCATCATTCATGCGCATCGCTCCTTTGCACGGCAGAAAGGCGAAGCTTGCGCGCCGCTAGTTCGTGCCGGATCTCATCGCCATGCGCGTCAAGGATCGGGGGGGCTGTCACACCTGTCTCAGGCTCGCCGTCAAAGCTGTAGGGCGCGCGCACTGTCGTGAAGGTATCGCCCATCACACCCGGAACGGAGAGCTTAATGCCAAGATGGCGGGCCTGAGGGTCTTCGAGCGCCTCATCACTGTCGTAGGCCGGCGAGTAAGGCAGGCCAGCTGCCTCAAAGGCGGCGCACCATTGCGCCCGACTGCGCGTTGCAAAAACAGGGGTAAGGATCGCAATCAGCTCATCTTGGTGGTCAATCCGCGCCGCGCGCTCGGCAAAACGCGGATCCTCGCGTAAGTGGGTCAGACCCGTCGCATCCACCAATCCGTCCCAAAACTTGACAGGCGATGACAGATGGATCGCAATCCATGTCTGGTCGGCGCAGGCGAAGACATAACTTTGTGAGACCGACGGCCGCGAGAGCGGGCCCATGATTTGATCGGCGCTGTAGTAATGCGTAAAGCTATCGAGGTTGAAATGGCACATCGCCTCGAGCATCGAAATATCGACGCGGCGGCCCAGACCGGAACTGGCACGTTCCGTCAGCGCGGCCAGAACGGCCATGGCCGCATATTGGCCGGTGACAGCATCGGCAATGGCGGGCCCGATTACGCGAGGGTTCTCGGGCGGGGTCAAAAGCCGCAGGTAACCTGCTGCCGCCTGTGCGACGGTATCAAAGGTCGGCCGATGCATCGCCGGGCCAGAGGTACCGAAGCCCGAAATCGCGCAGTAGATCAGGCCTGGGTTAATCGCCCGCAGCGCAGCTTCGCCGACGCCCAGCTTTTCTGCCACGCCGGGACGAAAATTCTGGATGAAAACATCCGCCGTCTCAATCAATTCAAACAGCGTCTCGCGATCAGCGTCGCTTTTGGTGTCCAAAGCAATAGAGCGCTTATTGCGGTTGTAGGTCTGGTAATGGGGCGAATAGAGCCCACCCTTGAAAGCACGAAACGGGTCACCCGTCCCCGGCAGCTCGACCTTGATCACATCCGCGCCTAGATCCGCCAGATGCATCGCGGCCGCGGGACCGGTGATATAGGTGCCCAGCTCGATGACGCGGATATGGCTGAGGATCCTCATTGAGGATCCTCGAGACGCGCTTCTCGCCCGGACAATGCGCCATCATAGTCAATGGCCAGATCAGCCTGATGCGACATGATAAAGCCGATCGAACGTACCGATTCTTCATAAAGATGGGCAGAAAGGCCGGCGGCACGCGCCAAGAGAGGCACGGCCTTCAACGCCTCAAGCGGCCAGCCTGCATCCAAGATCACGGCTGGAATAGCCCCCGAAACATTGATCGGCAAAGGGCGGCCCATGATGCCCGGCGCTTGCGCAGCGATGGCGCGCAACACACCAACATAGCGGCCCGACAACCCAAGCTCATCACAGATCGCAAGCAGGCGATCCGCGCGCGGATCGCCACCTGCATGTTGCGGATGGCCAAGGCCCGGCACCTTTTGTCTGTCGATCTTCAGCTGTGTCAGGTGATCTTGCGCGGCAGCGTCCAGGTCGCCATCGTTGGCGTCTTGCAACACTTGATGCAAGAAACGGCCAGCCGACTCGGTCGAACCTGCAACCACCGAGCCCATACCCAAAAGCCCGGCCGCCATCGCGCCCTGCCACGCATCAGGGCCCGCAGCCAACGTCATCCTTGCGGCCTGAACACTGGGGACCAGCCCATGCTCGGCAATCGAGACAAGGCATGCGTCCAGCATGCGGCGTTGCACCTCTGATGGGGGCTGGCCGATGACCAAGAGCCAAAAATAATCGCTGAACCCGATCTTACCGATCAAATCATGGCACAGGTCGCGCCCGCGCACCGTGATGGAATGTGCATCCGAGGTTGCGATGGCCGTATAGGGGTTGGATTGTTTGCCGATCCGCATGTTTTTTTCGCATACCGAAAATATTTTCTCTTGTCGAAGGCTAATCAGGCGGATTAGGCTTCGTCAAGCCAATTTGATCGGCCCGACCAGAACACATGCGAGGGACGCGCATATGAAAGACCTCAACCAGTACACCATCACCCCTGCCGTGATGGACAGCTTCAAAACTGAGCCTGGAAGCCGCCTAGAGCAGCTGTTGCAAGGGTTAATCACGCATTTGCATGACTTCACCCGCGAACAGAACGTGACCCATGAAGAATGGATGGCGACGCTGAATTTTCTCTATGATTGCGGGCAGATCTCGACACCGGAGCGTCATGAATTCATCTTGCTTTCCGATGTGCTGGGATGGTCGGCTTTGGTTGATATGATCAACACCAAAGGCGGCGCGACGGAGGGGTCCAATCTGGGGCCATTCTACCTTGATGATGCACCGATCAAGGCGCTGGGTGGCGACTTATCCGATGATCGCAGCGGTGTAACGGTGCTGATGCACGGCCGGGTAATGGACACGTTGAAAAATCCCCTGCCCGGCGCACAGGTCGATACTTGGCAAGCCGATGGCGCGGGCACCTATCCGATCCAAGAGCAGGGGCAAGACAAATACGACTTGCGCGGCAAGTTCACCTGCGATGAACATGCGCGCTACTATTACACGACCGTTCTGCCCAAGCCCTACACCGTGCCCTATGACGGACCTGTGGGTCAACTTTTGCGCGCAGGCAACCGCCATGCATGGCGTGCGCCGCATATGCATTTCATCGTCACTGCACCCGGCATGTCAGGCATAACGACCGAGGTGTTCTTCAAAAACACCGACTATCTCGACAATGATGCTGTATTTGGTGTCCGTGGTAGCCTAATCGCCGAGATCAAACCCGCCAAAGACCTCGACAAGCTTGGCTATACACTGGACAAGACGCCCGACGCCGTGATCGAATTCGATTTCGTTCTGGCACCGGGGGACTGATCAGAGTTGGACGACCAAACGCAACGGCCAACAGGCTTTGTCGAGGCACTCGCCAAAGGGATCGCAATCCTTGAGGCGTTCGATGCCATGCACAGCGAAATGACCCTGTCCGAGGTGGCCCGTCGCGTGGCGATCTCACCAGCCGCTGCGCGCCGGGGACTGATCACCTTGATCGAACTGGGCTATGTCGGGCAGCGCGGTACACGCTTTTATATCAAGCCCAAGGTCATGGCGCTTGGATCGTGCTTTTACTTTGCAACGCGCATCGACGAGATCATCTTGCCCGATCTGCGCGCATTGGTCGAAACATTCGGCGATGCTTCATCTGTCGGCACGCTAAACGACCGAAATGTCATCTATGTCGCCCACTACTCCCAACAGCGTGCGCGCCGGGCCTCGGCTGTCGTCGGTGCAAGCTATCCGGCTTTTGCGACATCAATCGGACGCGTGCTTTTGGCAGGCATGTCTGATGCTGAGCTTGCATCATGGCTTGCCGCACTCGACCCTGTGCCGCTGACAGCGCGTACCATTACAGACAAAACGGAATTGTACACCGAGATCATGCGTGTGCGCGAACAAGGTTTTGCAACCACCGTGGATCAGTTGGACTATGGGATCACCGCCATCGCCGTGCCGATCATCAACGAGGCAGGGAAAACCGTCGCAGCGCTAAATAGCTCAGGCTATTCCGGCATGCTCTCACCTCAAGAACTCGTCGCCGAACGACTGACGGAATTGCGCGCGGTCGCGAAGTCCATCGCGCAACAAATCAACCGCTTTCCGACATTGCGCGCGGTTCTCGGCGACTGAAAAGCGCCCCCAAGGTTACGAGCTCTACCCATCATCGTCATGCGGCGTAATCAGACTTGACGCAGAGCAAAGTCGCACGCTATTTTCGTTATAAGCAAATATTTTCGCATTGCGAAAATTTTATCCGATCATAGCGATCGGCGAAATACCGGGAGGGTTCAATGAATAAATCGCCGGCAACTGCCGCCAAAAGTTTGCAAGATGCGCTGGATGCAGCGGGAGGGCCGATCGCGCTTTTACGCGCATCGCAGCTTGGCACGACGATTTTCCCTCGTATTCCGGCGGAATTCACGAATTGGCGCGACGAGCAGCGCGCATGGAAAGATAGTGTCGCCCTTCTGGAGCAAAGCTACCACATGACAGAGGTGCATGTGCGTGGCCGCGATGCCTTGGCCTTCATGGCAAGCCTGATGACCAATCGTGCCGACAATTTCTCGGTGATGCGCGCGAAGCAAATCGTGATGTGCGGCCCAGATGGGCGGATGATCTCGGACGCTGTACTGTTTCGCGAGGAAGAGGATTTCATGCGCGTCGTGGGCCCACCTACAGCGGCCAACTGGGTGCAATACAACGCATTGCACAGCAAGATGGATATCACCGTCACCCGTGACGAGAATTTCATCCGCCCGCGCGACAGCCGCGATGTCTATCGCTTCCAATTGCAAGGCCCCAATGCGCTGGCATTGATGCAAGAGGTGACCGAAGGCACACTTCCCGATATCAAGTTTTTCCATATGGGCAGCTTCACCATCGCCGGATGCACAGTGCGCGCCGTGCGCCACGGTATGGCCGGCACGCCTGGCTTTGAGCTTTATGGCCCGTGGCAAGACCAACAGGCCGTGCGCGCGGCGGTCGAGCGGATCGGCGAAACATACGATCTGCGCAAAGCGGGATCGGTGACATATGGCACCGCGGCGCAGGAGTCAGGCTGGATGCCCCGCCCCCTGCCCTCGATCTATGAAGGCGCCGACATGGCCGGATACCGCAGTTGGATCCCCGCCCAAAGCTTCGAGGCGGCCGGCTCCTTGGGTGGTAGCTTTGTCTCAAGCAATATCGAAGACTATTATGTCGAGCCCTACGAGGTTGGCTATGGCGCATTGGTCAGTTTCGAACACGACTTCATCGGACGCGAAGCGTTGGTCGAACGCAAAAAGACTCAAAAGCGGCGCAAGATGACGTTGATCTGGAACAACGATGATGTATTCCGCGTCATGCAAAACGCGCTGCGCACGGATGGGCCGCGCAGCAAGTTTATTTCGCTGCCAGTACCGATGTATTCTTCTTTCCAGGCTGATCAGGTGTTGGTCGGCGGCAAGCCTGCCGGTGTATCAAACTGGATGTCCTACTCGTCTAACGCCGGTGCAATCTTGTCCACTGCCTTGATGGATCTGGAACATTGCGAATTGGGCAAAGAGGTAACGGTGCTATGGGGTGAACCAAATACCCAGCGCCGCACTGTCGAAGCGCATGAACTGAGCGAAATCCGCGCGACGATCGCGCCGGTTCCCTATTTCGACAAGACGATCAAGAAAGACGAATAGGTCAGCTTTTGCGCTTGGCGATCATGCGGGGCAAGACTTTGCCCTTCACGACGCCAAGCGCGATATTTCTGCGCATGGCCATACGCCCTGGCTTTGCCTGCGCGAACAACCACTCAGGGCACATCAATCGCGACAAGCTTCACCTATAATGGGCCAAGGCACGAGTGCTGCCAACTTTTCATTGTCTTAGGGCAAGTGCGCACCACGGACTTATGGTTCGGGTGATCACGCAACATCATGCGAAAGGCGCGCCCTTATGCAAGATTGACCGCCGCTCGCTACACCCTTGTAAGCGACGACACGAAACCTTCGCGCAAGACTTCCGGGTCATAAGCCTTGCGCCCAAAGACCTCGCGCAGCATGGGCTCAAAGCGCGAAAGCGGCTCTGTCGGGTAATCGGGATCAAAGCTGGATTGATCCCATCGTTCGCAAAATTCCGCGCAGCTGTCGAAACAAGGATGGTCGCGAAACCGCTCGCGCGCGTCGCGGTCCCACCCGTAGTGATGGGCATAATAGAGCATCTGGAAAATGCCATGATGCTCGACAACCCACGCCACATCCCAGCGCACAAAGGGGCGGATCACCTCGGCCGACAAGCGGTCATGGTTCTGCGGGGCTAAACCATCGCCGATGTCATGCAAAAGCGCGCCCACGACCCAGTCGATATCGGCCCCATCGCGCATCGCACGCGTCGCCGATTGCAGCCCGTGGGTCAGGCGCGAGATCTTGTAGCCCTCCAGCGTCACCTCATCCGCGCGGCGCAATTCGTCCAAGACACGATCGGCAGTGAGAGCGAGAAAGGGTTTTTCAAGCTGCGCAAGAAGCGCGTATTCCTCGCGCGTGCCATCTTTCATGGCGGTGAACGAAACAGTCTCAGCCATCGATGCAGCCCCAAATGATCGTGACCAAGTCAATCATCCATCGCGGCGGCGCACAAGATTTATGACGTCTTGCCTGAGGCTTCGTCGGCAAGCGGTGTGGCCGACTGCGCCGCCAGTGCAACGATCTGGTCCCAGGTTTCCTCGGGCACATGGATCAAATCCTGCGCAGCTTGATGATGGTTGCGTTCGCGTTCACCGGGGATCTCGACCGCGGCAAAGCCCGGCGCAGGTGGGCAGGTGCGCAGCTCTGCCAAGATCGCTTCGGCAGCGGTTTGCATCGGTCCATCTGGCCGAAACCGCGCCGTATCGATGCAGATCAATAGCCAGTTGCACTCGACCGTTACCGGCCCCAGCATCGCCTCACCGATGAGCTCGGCCATCAATGCCAACGCAAAGCCCTTGTGCCCGCCTGCTGGCAAGATTGCACCGCCGTTGAAATAATCCTCCGGATCGCGCGTCGGGTTCCCGAACCGGTCGATCACGCAACCCTCAGGCAAAAGCGCACCTGCAGAACGGGCAGCATGTATCCAGCCGCCTGCGATCTTGGATGTGGCAAAATCGAGGATATTGGGGCCTTGCTCGCCACCGGGAATGCCCACGCACCAAGGATTGGTCGGCAGCATCGCCTTGATACCGCCATGCGGCGCAACCTGCCGCCATTGCTCACGTTTTCCGCCACCGGTCAGGATGGTCAAACAGCCCTTCTGTGCAGCGAGATCAGCGAAATATCCATGACGCCCAGTGTGCCCCGCATTGCGGATCGCCACCGCCGCGATCCCATTTTGCGTCGCAAGGCGGCAGCCTTCGTCAAAGGCAAGGCGCATGGCGGGAATGCCGATCGCACCATGGCCATCGACCTCCGGCGCGCCTGTTGCAGTGATCCGGAAGACCGGCGTTGCGTCGGCGATAATATGGCCTGCGCGATATTGCGCTGCGTATTGGAGAACACGGACAATCCCGTGACTCTCGACACCCGACAAAGAGGCGTCAACAAGATGCGTCGCCACCTCTTGGGCAATCGCATCCGGCACCCCAAGCGGTGCAAGGATCTCCATGATACGCAGCTTAGCAGTTGCGCTTGGGATCGCGACCCGG
>JAQCLA010000290.1 GCA_027592105.1 Pseudomonadota bacterium
GGCCTCCAGCCCTTGGATGATTTGCCCTTCGCCCATCTGGAAGGTCAAAGGATCACGCCCCTCGGAGCTATCGAATGTGCTGCCGTCATCGAGTGTGCCGGTGTAATGGATCGAGACGGTGCAGCCTGCGGTTGCTTGGGTCATTGTCTTGGCCTTCGTGTCATAAAGCGGGTCTTGCGGCATGGCTGGCATGGCCGCGGCTCATGCCCCAACTTAGGGCAGGCGGGCCAGGGATGAAACCCGCGTGGGTTGCAATTGCCGCCGCCGCCCAGCCGTGCCAGTGTCGCGCCCAAGCGATTGGGGGATCACATGGGCCAGATCAACACCTGTATCTTCGATGCCTATGGCACGCTCTTCGATGTCAACGCCGCCGCCCGCGCCGTGGCCGAAATGCCGGGGCAGGCGGGCTTTGCCGCGATCTGGCAACAGGTGGCCGCCGATTGGCGCGCCAAGCAGTTGCAATACACATGGCTGCGCACGCTGACGGGGGCGCATTGCGATTTCTGGCAGGTCACGCAAGACGGGCTTGATTGGGCGCTGGAACGCGCGGGCCACCAAGACCCCGCCTTGCGCACGCAGCTTTTGGACCTTTACCGCCATCTGCCCGCCTATCCCGAAGCGATGGCCGTTTTGGCGGCTGTGAAACAAGCGGGTATCGCCCGCGCGATCCTGTCCAATGGCAGCCCCGATATGCTGGATGCGGCCGTCACTTCGGCCGGGATCGGTGGCTTGCTTGACGACGTGCTGAGTGTCGAGGATGTGGGCCGTTTCAAACCACATCCCGCGGTCTATGACCTTGTCGGCGCGCGTTTTGGCACAAGCCCCGAAAGGGTGCTGTTTGTTTCTTCCAATGGCTGGGATATCGCGGGGGCGGCGGCCTATGGGTTTGCGACTGTCTGGATCAATCGCGCGGGCGATCCGGTCGACCGCATGCCGGGCCAGCCCGCCGCTATTGGGCACGATCTGACCGCCGTGGCCGAACAATTGGGGCTTTGAGATGGCATATGTTACCAGCGCCGATGGCTTGCGGCTTGCCTATGATGTCACAGGGCAGGGCGCGGCCCTTTTGTGCCTGCCGGGGTTGACCCGCAACATGGAGGATTTCGAGCCGATCTGTGAGGCCTTTGCCCATCGCGCGCAGGTCATCCGCATGGATTTTCGCGGGCGCGGCGCTTCCGACTGGGGCGATCCGGCCAGCTACCAAGTGCCTGTCGAAGCGGGCGATGTGGTGGCGCTCCTCGATCATTTGGGCTTGGACCGCGTCACGATCCTCGGCACCTCGCGCGGTGGTCTTGTCGCGCTCGTGCTGGCCGCCATCGCGCGAGACCGCATCGCGGGTGTGATCTTCAACGATATCGGCCCTGAGATCATGCCAGAGGGGCTGTCTTATATTATGGATTACTTGGGCAAACCGCCCAAGTTCCGCACATTGGCCGAGGCGGCCGCCGCCCTGCCGCGCCACTACGCGCCTGCATTTCGCGATGTGCCTGCAGAGAATTGGGCAGCACTTGCCCGCCGGATCTACCGTGAAGAGGGGGGGCAGTTGGTCAACCGCTATGACCCCCGTCTGCGCGAGGCGGTCGCCCCCACCTTTGCACCAGATGCCGTGGCCCCCGATCTGTGGCCGCTTTTCGATGCGCTTGCGGGCGCGCCCATTGGCCTGATCCGGGGGGCGGGGTCCAACATCTTGTCAGCGGAAACAGCGGGCGAGATGCGCCTGCGCCGCCCCGACATGGCATATGCTGAATTGGCCGATCGTGGCCATGTGCCTTTCTTGGATGAACCCCCGGCCTTGGCCGTGATCGAAACCGTGCTGGAGCGCGCCCAATGACCGATATCGCCCTGATCGAAGCTGCCCAAACCCGTGCCAAAGGGGTGGTGCGCAAGACACCCTTGCTCTCGTCACCTTTTCTTGACGAGATCGCGGGCCGCCCGGTCTATGCCAAGGCCGAGGTGTTGCAGCACACCGGCAGCTTCAAGTTTCGCGGCGGCTGGTCGGCGGTCTCGGCCCTTGCGCCTGATGAGCGCGCCAAGGGTGTGCTGGCCTTTTCTTCCGGCAACCATGCCCAAGGCGTGGCCCATGCGGCCGCGCTCCACGGCGTGCCGTCCATCATCATCATGCCGCGCGACGCGCCCGCGCTGAAGATCGAGAATACCCGCGCGCTGGGCGCCGAGGTGATCCTTTACGACCGCGCCGGCGGCGAAAAGCGCGAAGAGATCGGCGCGCGCGTGCAGGCCGAACGCGGCATGACGCTGATCAAACCCTTCGACGATGTGCAGGTCATCGCGGGCCAAGGCACCTGTGGGCTGGAGATCGCCGCACAAACGGCGGCGCTTGGTATTGCCCAAGGCAGCGTGCTGACCTGTTGCGGCGGTGGTGGCTTGACCGCCGGCATCGCGCTGGCACTCGAAGCGCATGCCCGGGGCCTGCGCGTGCACCCTGTCGAGCCGGAGGGCTTCGATGACACAGCAAAGTCCTTGGCCAACGGCGAACGCACCGGCCATGGCCGCCCCGAAGCCGGGTTCTGCGACGCGATCCTGACGCCGATGCCGGGGGTTTTGACCTTTCCGATCCTCAAGCGACTTTGCGGGCCGGGTATCGTGGTGAGCGAGGATGAGGTGCGCGAGGCGATGCGTCTAGCGGCCACCCGCCTCAAGCTCGTGGTGGAACCCGGCGGCGCCGTGGCGCTGGCCGCCGCTCTTTTCCATGGGGACGGTTTGGGCGATGGTCCGGTGATCTGCACGCTCTCGGGCGGCAATGCCGATCCGGGGGCTTATGCCGCGATCTTGGCGTCAGGCTAACACCGCACCCAAAACCGGGGATCACACCACCGGTGTGGTCGCCGCGCGTGGGCGGGTGCCCATATAGATCGCCAGCGCGCCCGCCATCAGCACCGCACCCAGCAAAAAGGGCGCGCCGGGTAGGCGGAGTGTGGCTTCCTCGCGGGTGAACCAGAAAAACGCCTGTGTCATCATCAGGGGCGACAGGATCATCGACAGCGCCGAGATCGAGCTGAGCACGCCCTGCAATTCGCCCTGTTGGCGTTCGCCTGCCGCGCGGCTCATCACGCCTTGCATCGCGGGTGCCACGATCGCGCCCACAGCCGAGATCGGGATCAAGATCCAGATCATCCAACCTTGCGTTGCTACGCCATAGGCCAAAAGACAGCCCGTGTTCAGGATCAGCCCCCAAAACACCGCGCGCCCCTCGCCCAGACGGGGCAGGATGGCGCGGATCAGCCCGCCTTGGACGACCGCGATGGCCACGCCGTAAGCGGCCAAGGACAGCCCCACCATCCGCGCGTCCCAACCAAAGGCCCCTTGGATGTAATAGGCCCAGACCGCCGGATAGGTGAAATTGGCGATC
>JAQCLA010000291.1 GCA_027592105.1 Pseudomonadota bacterium
GATGCGCGCCTGATCGGCGGCTCGGCGGTCTTTGGCGTGGGCTGGGGCATTGCGGGCTTTTGCCCGGGTGGTGCGCTGCCGGCACTCGGCACGGGCCGGCTCGAAGTGATCTTGTTTGTCGCGGCCCTTCTTGGCGGCATCTTCGCCGCGAAATTCTTGCAAAACCTGTCTCGGCCAAAGGCTGAGGCGACATCCTAAACCACCAAGCCGGAGGGCCTGATATGTCCGATTTTCCCGTGAACATGAATGTCCGTCCCGAGGTCGCACCGTTCTTCGACCCCGCAACAAACACGATCTCTTATGTCGTGAAGGACCCCAACTCCAACAGCTGTGCCGTCGTCGACAGCGTGATGGATATCGATTACGCGGCCGGTCGGATCACCTATGACAATGCCGATGAGATCATCGCCTATGTCCAGGAAAAGGGCCTGAAGGTCGAGTGGCTGATCGAGACCCATGTCCATGCCGACCACCTGTCCGCCGCGCCCTATATCCAGTCAAAGCTCGGCGGCAAGATCGGCATCGGGCGCAACATCACCGTGGTGCAGGATACCTTCGGCAAGGTCTTCAACGAAGGCACCGAGTTCGAGCGCGACGGCAGCCAATTCGACAAGTTGTTCGATGATGGCGACAGCTATGAGATCGGGGGCCTGCGCGCTTTTGCGATCTACACCCCCGGCCATACGCCCGCTTGCATGACCCATGTGATGGGCGATGCGGCTTTCGTGGGCGACACGCTGTTCATGCCCGATGGTGGGTCGGCGCGCGCCGATTTCCCCGGCGGTGATGCAGGCACGCTTTACGACAGCATCCAAACAGTGCTGAGCCTGCCTGATGAGATGCGACTGTTCATGTGCCACGACTACGGCCCCAATGGCCGCGATATTCAGTGGGAAACCACCGTAGGCGATGAAAAAGCGCACAACATCCATGTGGGCAGTGGCAAAACCAAAGATGACTTCGTCAAGTTCCGCACCGAACGCGACGCGCAGCTCGACATGCCCAAGCTGATCATCCCCTCTTTGCAGGTGAATATGCGCGCAGGCAACATTCCCAAGGACAGGAATGGCAACCCGATGCTCAAGGTGCCGATCAACGCGCTGTGACCCGGCCCGGGCGGGGGCCACACCCTCGCCCGAACCACGCCCCACTGTTTCCGATTGAAAAGGAGGTGCCGCGATGGACATCCGCACCCTCACGGACGACCTGTCCGTCACTGGCCAGATCACCCACGACCAGCTTGCCCAGATTGCCGCCCAAGGGTTTCGCGCGATCATCTGCAACCGCCCCGATGGCGAAGAGCCGGAACAGCCCAGCTTTGCCCAGATCGAACAGGCGGCGCGCGCCGCAGGGCTTGAGGCGCGTTACCTGCCCGTGACGCAGGCCGATCTGACCGATGACAAAGCCGCAGGTTTTGCCAATCTGTTGAACACACTGCCCGGCCCGGTGCTGGCCTATTGCCGCTCAGGCATGCGCTCATCCACGCTGTGGTCGATGGCGCAGGCAAACCAAGATCACCCGGCGGCATAGCCCGACCGCATGCCACCAAACACCCGGCGGCCCGACCCAAACCGCCCCATATAAAAAGACCACCGGCCATGATCGAGACCCTGCGCAAATATGTTCCTGTCCTTGAGTGGGGCCGCCATTACACGCGCGATGCGCTGCAAAATGACATGATGGCCGCCGTGATCGTGACGATCATGCTGATCCCGCAATCGCTGGCCTATGCGATGCTGGCGGGGCTACCACCCGAGGCAGGGCTTTACGCCTCGATCTTGCCGATCATCCTTTACGCGATTTTCGGCACCTCGCGCGCGCTGGCGGTGGGTCCGGTTGCGGTGGTGTCGCTGATGACGGCGGCGGCGGTGGGGCAGGTGGCCGATCAAGGCACGGTGGGCTACGCCATCGCGGCATTGACGTTGGCGGTGATGTCGGGTGCCATCTTGCTGGCGATGGGCCTGTTGAAGCTGGGCTTTTTGGCCAATTTCCTCAGCCATCCGGTGATTGCGGGTTTCATCACCGCATCGGGTATCTTGATCGCGGTGAGCCAGCTCAAGCATATCTTGGGTGTTTCGGCCCATGGCCACACGCTGCCCCAGATCGCGGGCTCGCTAATTGCGCATTTGGGGGATGTGAACCCGATCACGCTGGTCATCGGTGTTGTCTCGACCGCGTTCTTGTTTTGGGTGCGCAAGGGGCTCAAGCCCCTGTTGATAGCACGCGGCATGCGCCCCAAGCTTGCCGATATCGCGCAAAAGGCGGGGCCTGTGGCGGCTGTCGTCGTCACTACGCTGGCTGTCTGGGGCTTGGGTCTGTCCGAGCGCGGCGTGTCGATCGTGGGGGCTGTGCCGCAATCGCTGCCGCCCCTGACGCTGCCGAGCGTCAATTTCGAGCTTTTGACCGCGCTTTTCGTGCCCGCGCTGCTGATCTCAGTCATCGGCTTTGTCGAGTCGATCTCGGTGGCGCAGACTTTGGCGGCCAAGAAACGCCAGCGCATCGACCCCAATCAGGAATTGATCGGTCTGGGCGCGGCCAATCTTGGGGCGGGCTTCACGGGCGGCTACCCGGTGACGGGGGGCTTTGCGCGTTCGGTCGTGAACTACGATGCCGGGGCCGAGACGCCAGCGGCGGGGGCCTATACGGCCGTTGGTCTTGCCATCGCGGCGCTGGCCTTGACCCCTTTGATCTTTTTCCTGCCCACCGCGACCTTGGCCGCCACCATCATCGTGGCGGTGCTTAGCCTTGTGGATTTCTCGATCCTCAAGACAAGCTGGGGCTATTCCAAGGCCGATTTCGCGGCTGTTGTGGCCACGATCTTGCTGACCTTGGGCTTTGGGGTGGAGACGGGCGTGTCGGCAGGGGTGATCTTGTCGATCCTGTTGCATCTTTACAAAACCTCCAAACCCCATGTGGCCGAGGTGGGGCTGGTGCCCGGCACCCAGCATTTCCGCAACATCCACCGCCACAAGGTCGAGACTGACCCCGCCATCCTGACGATCCGCATCGACGAAAGCCTGTATTTCCCCAATGCGCGGTTCTTGGAGGATTATGTACTGGACCGTGTGGGCAAGGATGGGCCGATCCGCCATGTGGTGCTGATGTGTTCGGCGGTGAATGTGATCGATTTCTCGGCGCTTGAGGCGCTTGAGGCGTTGAACTACAGGCTCAAGGATATGGGCATCACGCTGCATATGTCCGAGGTGAAGGGGCCGGTCACGGATCGGTTGAAGAAAAGCCATTTCCTCGATGATCTGAGCGGGCGGGTGTTCTTGTCGCAATATGATGCATGGGTGGCGCTGACCGCGCCGCCGTCGCAAACGGCGGAGTAGGGGGCGATAAACGCGCGTTGTCCCGCAGCCCTTA
>JAQCLA010000014.1 GCA_027592105.1 Pseudomonadota bacterium
CTTGTTCGCCATTCCTTGTCCTCCGTCTCCTAAACATAACGGTGGACCAATTCAGATGGGGAGGCTCACATAGCCATTCCCTTCGCCGACAGCCTGCGCGAGGGGGCGGCCGATCTGGTCGCCACGCTGCATGGCCAAGGCAAGCGGGTGATCTTGATCTCGGGCGACACCAAGGCCGCCGTGGCGCGTTTTGCCCAAACCATCGGCATCACCGAAGTAACCGCCGAGGCGCTGCCGCAAGACAAGGCCGCGCTGGTGGCCGATCTGGCGCGCCAAGGGGCCAAGGTCTTGATGGTGGGTGACGGGTTGAACGATACCGCCGCCCTGGCAGCCGCTCATGTCTCGATCTCGTCTGCCTCGGCGCTTGATGCGGCGCGCAGTGCCTCTGACATGGTGTTGATGGGCAAAAGCCTTGCGCCGATTGCCGATGCCATGCGCACCGCCACCTCGGCGCGCGCGCGTATCCGCGAGAATTTCACCATCGCCACGGTCTATAACATGCTGGCGGTCCCGCTTGCGGTTGCGGGGCTGTGTTCGCCCCTGATCGCGGCATTGGCGATGTCGTCCTCCTCGATTACCGTGGGGCTGAACGCCCTGCGACTAAGGTAGGACCGCGATGGATGTGCTTGGCCTTTTGATCCCCGTCAGCCTGTTTCTGGGCGCTGTGGGCTTGGTGGCCTTTTGGTGGATGCTCCGCCGGGGGCAGTTCGATGACCCCGATGGGGATGCCCATCGCATCTTGCGCGATGATTACGACGACCACCCGAAATCCTGAGGCGTTGTAGGGTGCGCCTTGAGGCGCAGCATGGCCGGGCGGTACGCCTTTAGGCGCGCCCTACAGCTTGCCTTTTTCCCGTGCCCTTGTCCGCATCAGCGTGAAGATACCCGCGCTCACCACCAGCACCGCGCCCAAAGCCACATTCCACTCCAAGCTTTCCCCGAAAACCGTGATCCCCAGTGTCGCGGCAAAGACCAGTTGCAGATAGGCGAAGGGCTGCACGGCACTTGCCTCGGCCACATCATAGGTCTTGATCAAGAGCCAATGACCCAGCGCGCCGGTGACGCAGAGAACCGCCATCCATACCCAATCCGTGCCTTGCATCGGTTCCCAGAACCAGATGCCGATGATGGTCATCACCACGGCCCCCACGGTGCCAGTATAAAAGAAGCTGGTCGCCGCCGAATCCTTGCGGGCGGCATAGCGCGTCATCAGCCCGTAAAGCGCGAACATGAAGGCCGAGGCCAGCGGCACCAGCGCCTCGATCTGAAAGACCCGGAACCCCGGCTGCAAGATGATCAAGACACCAACAAAGCCCACGCCGATCGCCGTCCAACGCCGCCAGCCCACTTTCTCGCCAAGGATCGGCCCCGAGAGTGCTGCGACCAGAAGCGGGTAGGAGGTGAAGATCGCATGGCTTTCCACCAAGCCCAGCATGACAAAGGCCAAGACCATCACGCAGATCTCGGTCGCCAAAAGCACGCCGCGAAAGATCTGCACACCCGGTTGGCTGGTCGCCGCCGCAGCCCTCAGGCCACCGGCCTTGCGTGCAGCCACGGCCATGACGAAAGCGGCAAAGAACCAATAGCGGATCATCACCACCATCAGCACGTTGTATTCGCCCGCAAGATGCCGGCTGATCCCGTCTTGCATCGCAAAGACAAAGGTTGTGGCCACCATCAGCCAAATGCCGAGCTTGGTGTTTTGCGCCGTCATGAAAGCACCCCTTGGGTCATATGCCGCTTGCGCCCATATCCGGGGATGCGGGTGACGGTAAAGCCCGCATCCGCCAGCGCCGCGCGCACCGCACCCGCCGCCGAATAGGTTGCACAGGTGCCGCCGGGCGCGGTGTGGCGCGCCACTTGGGCCAAAAGGGCGGGTTCCCATAATTCGGGGTTCCGCGCAGGCGCGAACCCATCGAGAAACCATGCATCCGCGCGCCCATCCCATGCAGGCAGCGTGACGCGCGCATCGCCGAAGATGATTTGGGCCGAAAGCTGCGCGGTGGTGATCTTGCCATCCCCTGCAAGGGCTGTGGCGATCAGATCGACATAGGGCGCTGCCCCGGCAAAGCCCGCAAGCGCCATGCGCAGATCGTCAGCGGCCAGTGGAAAGGCCTCGAAACTGGTGAAATGCAGCCTGCCTTGCTGGCCCGATCCTTCCCACGCAAGGGCTGCAGCGATCAGGTTCAGGCCGGTGCCAAAGCCCAGCTCGGCGATATGAAAGTCGGGCTTGAACCGCGCGGGCAGGGCGTTGCCGGTCAAAAACACATGGCGTGTTTCCTCCAGCCCGTTCTCGAGCGAAAAGAACGGGTCATCGAATTGGCGCGACACCGGCACATTGCCGTTGCGCCAGTCGATCTGATGTCTTGGCTGGTCCATGCCCTGCGGCTCGTCTAATCCTGCGGGGGGAACGGCGCACAAGATGTGGCGCGCCCGCGCGGGCCGACACTGCGGCAAGGATAAAGGATTGGCAATGGTCGAGCTAAGGGTCTTTGGGGCCGGTGTTTTCGGCCTCTCCATCGCATGGGAGGCGGCCCGGCGCGGCGCGCGTGTCGAGGTGGTCGATCCGTTCGGCGTTGCGGCCGGTGCCTCGGGCGGGATCGTGGGGGCGCTGGCCCCGCATGTGCCGGAAAACTGGAACCCTAAAAAGCAGATCCAGTTCGAAAGCCTCGAGATGGCCGAAGGTTTCTGGGCCGAGGTTGCGGCCACAGGTGGCAGCGATCCGGGCTATGCAAGATCGGGTCGGGTGCAGCCCATTCTCGATGATGCGGGCCTTGTGCTGGCGCGCGCGCGCGCGGTCACGGCCCAGACCTTGTGGCAAGGCCGCTATCATTGGCGCGTCGTGGATCAGGCCGAGATCGCCACCCCGATCCCAAGCCCGACGGGCTGGCTGATCCATGATAGCCTATCGGCCCGCATTCACCCGCGCCGGGCCTGCATGGCCTTGGCCGATGCGATCACCGCGCGCGGCGGTAGTATCATGACCGATGCAAGCCCAACCCCTGCCATCACGCTTTGGGCGACAGGCGCGGCAGATCTTGCCGCGCTGTCGCAGGCGATGGGCCGCAACATGGGCCAAGGGGTCAAGGGACAAGCAGCCTTGCTTGCGCATGATCTGGGGCGCGATGCGCCGCAGCTTTTCGTCGACGCGCTGCATATCGTGCCCCATGCCGATGGCACACTCGCGATCGGCTCCACTTCCGAGAATGATTTCGATGATCCGACCGGCACAGATGAGCAGCTTGATGCGCTGATCGCGCGTGCGCGCCTACTGTGTCCCGTGCTCGGCGATGCGCCGGTCATCGCGCGCTGGGCGGGCTTGCGCCCGCGCGCCCGCTCGCGCGCCCCGATGCTGGGCGTCCATCCGCTTGCACCGGGGGCTTTCATCGCCAATGGCGGCTTCAAGATCGGCTTTGGCATGGCGCCGATGGTGGCGCGGCTGATGGCCGATCTTATGCTCGAAGGGCGCGACGCGATCCCCGATAGTTTCCGGGTCGCGGCAAATCTTTAGCCGGCCGTCCGCCGCACCGCCGCCGCTCGCAGATCGCCCATCAACTCGGCCAAAAGCTTGTGCGGCATCTCGCCGGTCAAGCGCCCGCTTGCGTCGAATTCCCGCTCGGGGGCTGCAATCATCACCTCGGGGCCGGGCAATACTTTGGCGCGGAATGGGTTCATCGCATGGCGCATGGTCATCTGGCTACGCTCGCCGCCTGCGCGCCCAGCTGCCGCCGACATGATCGCCACAGGCTTGTCGCGCCACGGCCCGCCCTTGGTGCGGCTGACCCAGTCCAGCGCGTTCTTCAAAACGCCAGATAAGGCTTTGTTATACTCTGGCCCCACGATCACCACTGCATCGGCGGCTTTGATCTGATCGGCCAAAAGCTGCACTTCGGGCGGCATGCCCAGATCCTCTAGATCGCCATCGTAAAGCGGCAGGCGCATATTGGCATCGATGAAAACGGCTGGATCGAAAAGCCGCGCGGCCTCATGCATCAGCTTGCGGTTCCAAGATTCCGCCCGCAGCGATCCACATATGCCCAAAAGCGTCAAACCCGACATCACCTGCCCCTTGTTGATCGACGTGCTTGGCCCCCATCTAAACTGCCCGCGGCCGATATCCAATGTGCAAGCCTGCTGATCGCGCTTTGCAAAGGCCGCGCCCGTCATCGCGACATGCGGATGGAGCTTTCGGGTGTCTGACAGCTTCCGTAAGATGCGCCCAATTCATCGCTAAGGAGGCGACATGTCACTCGACCCCACGATCATTGCAACGCTCAAGGGCGTTTCGACCGCGACCCTGACCACCATTCTTTTGAAAAAGGGTCTGCGCAATGTTTGGCTACGCGGGTCGGTGCCGATCCGGTCAGGGCAACCGCGCTTGGTCGGGCGTGCCTTTACCCTGCGCTTTGTCCCTGCGCGCGAGGATCTGGCGACACCGGCAAGCTGGGCCTCGCCCATTTCGACCCGCGCCGCGATCGAGGCGATGCCCGAGGGGTGCATCGCGGTGGCCGATGCGATGGGCGTCACCGATGCAGGCATTTTCGGCGATATCTTGTGCAACCGCATGGTGCAGCGCGGTGTGGCGGGCCTGATCACCGATGGTGTGGTGCGCGATGCGGCGGGTGTGCTGTCCACGGGCCTGCCCGTCTGGTGCCGCGGCGTGGCGGCACCGCCCTCGGTCGCGGGGCTGACCTTTGTCGGCTGGCAAGAGCCCATCGCCTGCGGCGGGGTCGCCGTCTTTCCCGATGATGTGATCGTCGTCGATGATGATGGCGCGGTGCTGATCCCGCAAGCCTTGCTTGCTGAAGTCGTGGCCGAATCCCCCGAGCAAGAGCGGATGGAAGGCTGGATCATGACCGAGGTCGATCGCGGCGTGCCCCTGCCCGGTCTCTACCCGATGAACGACGAGACCAAGGCCCGCTATCAAGCGTGGAAAGACACGCAGTAAACCCGGGCCAGCACCCTGCGCCCTTCGCAAGGCGCGGGGTCACAACCCATGTCCCAAGCTGGACATTCCACCCGCCTATCGGTCAAATCCCGCCGCAGGCATCCATATCGGGAGAGGCATATGTCCAAGCGTCACGGTGGCAAGATCCTCGCCGATCAATTGGCGATCAACGGGGTGGCGCGCGTCTTTTCGGTGCCCGGCGAAAGCTTTCTCGCAGCGCTCGACGGGCTCTATGATCACGACATCCAAAACATCGTCTGCCGCCAAGAGGGTGGGGCCGCCATGATGGCCGAGGCGCATGGCAAGCTGACCGGCCAGCCGGGTATCCTCTTCGTGACCCGTGGCCCGGGGGCGACCAATGCCGCCTCAGGCCTGCATGTGGCGATGCAAGACAGCACGCCCATGGTGGTTTTCGTCGGCCAAGTCGCACTTGCCGACCGCGACCGCGGTGCCTTTCAAGAGGTCGATTATCGCCGCTTCTTCAGCCCCTTGGTGAAATGGGTCGCCGAAGTGGAAACCACCGCGCGCCTGCCGGAATATATCAGCCGCGCTTTTCACATCGCGCAATCGGGCCGCCCTGGCCCCGTGGTGTTGGCCTTGCCCGAAGATATCTTGTCAGCCATGGCCGATGTGCCCGATCTCGCCCCCGCCAAACCCGCGATGGCCGCGGTTGACCCTGCGCGCGCACAGGCGCTTTTGACCCGGCTCTTGGCCCATGCGCGTCCGTTGATCGTGGCCGGCGGCCCCGGCTGGAGCGCGCAGGCGCAGGCTGATCTCGAAGCACTGGCCACGGCCACGGGCCTGCCTGTTGCCGTAACCTTCCGGCGTCAGGACTACATCGACAACGCGCATTCTAATTTCATCGGCGATCTGGGCGTGGGGATGAACCCCAAGCTTGCCCAGCGCTTGCGTGATGCTGATGCGCTGTTGATCTTGGGTGCGCGGATGGGCGAGACGGCGACCAATGGCTATAGGCTGCTCGACCCGGCCGCACCGGCCAAGACGATCTTGCATATCCATCCCGACCCCGATGAGATCGGCAGCGTCTATCAACCAAGCGACAGCCTCGTGGCGACAGCCCCTGCTTTTCTTGCCGCGCTGCAAGGCGCAAAGGGGCAATTCACAAATCCCGATTGGACGCATGCGGCGCGCGCCGATTACACGGCATGGCAGGTGCCGCAAGACACACCCGGCGCGGTCAAGATGGAACAGGTCGTGCGCCTTATCTCCGATCGCTATGCCGGGCGCGCACTTTTCACCAATGGCGCGGGCAATTACGCCGCCTTCGTGCATCGCTACACGCGCTATCACGGCTACCGCAGCCAAGTCGCACCGACATCGGGCTCGATGGGTTATGGCCTGCCTGCCGCGGTCGCGGCAAAACTGGCCCATCCCGACCGGCCCGTGATCTGCTACGCGGGCGATGGCTGCCTGCAAATGACCCTGCAAGAGCTGTCGACCGCGCGGCAGTTCGGCGTCGATATCACCGTGATCATCGCCAATAACGGCCGCTACGGCACGATCCGGATGCATCAAGAAAATCACTATCCTGGCCGCGTTTCGGGGACCGAATTGTTCAACCCCGACTATGTGCAACTGGCCGCTGCCTATGGCGGCACCGGGCATTTGGTGACCGCGATGGACGACCTCGGCCCGGCGCTTGACGCCGCGGACCAGGGCGGTCTGCACCTGATCGAGCTGCGGCTTGACCCATCGATGCTCTCCACCACCAGATCGCTGTGACCATCTTTGCTTTCCAAATACTCCGGGGGAGTCGCCAAGGGCGACGGGGGCAGCGCCCCCTGACTTAAGAATCGCCGCCCTTGGCGGCGGGGGCAGCGCCCCCTCACCTAAAGATCGCCGCCTCTGGCGGCGCGGGCAATAGGAATGCGCCGGTGGCGCGCCACTGGATCACGCCCTTGCAAGCGGGCGGACGGCCCAGTAGATCAAGACGCAATGACCGGGTTTTTCAACATATCGGATCGGGCGCGCATGCCGTGGCGCTTTCACGGTGCGCGCCGGTCGCGGCTGGGCGGGCTTTGATCGCCCAATCCTGCGCCGACCCCCGATATTCCCGCTACCAAGGATGCTGACACGATGACCGGCAAGACACTCTACGACAAGATCTGGGATGCCCATCTCGCCCATGAGGCCGAGGATGGCACCAGCCTGCTTTATATCGACCGCCACCTCGTGCATGAGGTCACAAGCCCGCAAGCCTTTGAGGGGCTGCGCATGACCGGCCGCAAGGTCCGCGCGCCCGAGAAAACCATCGCCGTGCCCGACCACAACGTGCCCACCACGCCGGGCCGCGAAAACCCCGACCAGATGCCCGAGGAAAGCCGCATCCAAGTGGCAGCGCTCGACAAGAACGCGCGCGATTTCGGCATCCATTACTACCCGGTCAGCGATATCCGTCAGGGCATCGTGCATATCGTCGGCCCCGAACAGGGCTGGACCTTGCCGGGCATGACGGTGGTCTGCGGCGACAGCCACACCGCGACGCATGGCGCCTTCGGCGCGCTGGCACATGGCATCGGCACATCCGAGGTCGAGCATGTCTTGGCCACGCAAACGCTGATCCAGAAGAAGTCAAAGAACATGAAGGTCGAGATCACGGGCAAGCTTGCGCCCGGCGTGACCGCCAAGGACATCACGCTGTCGGTGATCGGCCTGACGGGCACGGCGGGCGGCACGGGCTATGTCATCGAATATTGCGGTCAGGCGATCCGCGACCTCTCGATGGAGGGGCGGATGACCGTGTGTAATATGGCGATCGAGGGCGGCGCGCGTGCTGGCCTCATCGCGCCCGATGAAAAGACCTATGAATACGTCAAGGGCCGCCCCCATGCGCCGAAAGGCGCACAGTGGGAAGCGGCACTGGCCTGGTGGAAGACGCTTTATTCCGACGATGACGCCCATTGGGACAAGGTCGTGACCATCCGGGGCGAAGATATCGCGCCTGTGGTCACTTGGGGCACCTCGCCCGAGGATGTGCTGCCGATCACGGCCAGCGTTCCGGATCCCTCGGATTTCAAGGGTGGCAAGATCGACGCAGCCAAGCGCTCACTCGATTACATGGGCCTGCAGCCCGGCACGCGCCTGCAAGATGTGGAGATCGACACAGTCTTCATCGGCTCTTGCACCAACGGAAGGATCGAGGATCTGCGGGCCGCGGCCGAGATCCTCAAGGGCAAAAAGATCGTCGTGAAGCGCGCGATGGTCGTGCCGGGGTCCGGCCTTGTGCGCTTGCAGGCAGAGGAAGAGGGGCTGGCCGATATCTTCAAGGCGGCGGGCTTTGAATGGCGCCTTGCGGGCTGTTCCATGTGCCTTGCGATGAACCCCGACCAATTGCAGCCGGGTGAACGCTGTGCTGCCACCTCGAACCGCAATTTCGAGGGGCGTCAGGGCCGCGGTGGCCGCACCCATCTGATGAGCCCCGCGATGGCGGCGGCAGCGGCCGTCACGGGCCGGCTGACGGATGTGCGCGAGTTGATGTGAGATGACGGCGGGCACCCTGACGGGTGCCCGCCGCGCCTTAACCGGCCCGCAAGATGCGGCGCATCACGGGCCACATCGCCAGCGATAGGCCGAAACACCAGAGCGCCATTGCGCCCGCTTGCTGCGGCACGCTGATCCCAGCGTCAATGATCACCCCACCCATGCCCGGTCCAAGTGCTGTCGAGACGACAAGAACGGCCGCGGCCACCGCACGCACCGATCCGATGTGGTTGGTACCATAGGTCGCAGGTAATAGCGTGCCCCAGATGGTGTTGGTCATGCCTTGGGTCACCCCGATCAGCCCGATGCCCGTGATCCATGCAAGCGGTGTCTCGCCCATTCCGATCAGTGCGATCCCCACCCCCATCGGCAGCACTGTCAGCGGCAAAAGCCGTGCGGGGCCGAAACGATCCGCAGCCCAGCCCGCCACAAAGGCCGCCGCCACCTCGGACAATGCCCAAGCCGGATAGGCGGGTGCCATGGCGATCAGGGTCCAGCCCTTGATCTCGGCGACATGGACTTGGTGGAAGAACACGACGGTGCCCACATATCCCGGCGTCAGCATCAGCGGTACCAGTGCCCAGAACAGCCAATGGCGCAGCGCCTCGCGCCGACGCCAGTGCTGCCCCCCAAGGCCGGGCGCGCCGATCATACCGCCAGTGCTGCCTTGTGGGGCGCGGTCTTGTCTCAGCAACACAACCAACAGCGGCAAGATGAACATCAAAAGGATCGCGGCCGCGACCAGCCAGCTCATGCGCCAGCCGATCCAGCCCATCAGCAAGACGGCTGGCAGCGGCAAAAGGATTTGTCCGGTTGTATAGCCCAAATTGGCGATGGCCATCGCGCGGCCGCGCGTGGTGACAAACCAACGCGCCATGGCCGTTTGCTGGATATGGCTGAACATCCCTTGGCCGCAAAAGCGCAACAGGAACACAGCGATGCCAAGGGTCCAGAGCGTCTGACCCAGCGCCATCAGTACCGCCGCCCCGGCAAAGGCGATGGCCACCATCGGGGCCAGCCGCGAGAGCGGCACGGTATCGGCCCATCCGCCGCGCCCGAAAAGCAATGCCGCCGAACTCAGCGTAGCTGCGGTGTAGATCAGCCCCCATTGCCCGTCGCTGAGGCCGAATTCCGCCCGGATCTCGCCTGCGAACAACGCGATGAACCATGTATGGCCAAGGCAGGCCCCCAGCGCGAGCAAGATACCCGTCGCCAGCCAACGCCTGTTCTCGGCCAGAAAGCTCAGCATATGGGTGTGCTCACAGCAAGGTGCGCTCCACCACCCAATAGGCGCCGATGGCGGCGATCACCAGCGAGGCGGGGATTGCAATGACCTGCCTGTACCAGCTGCGTTTGATGAACCATCCCGTCACCGCAAAGGCCATGGCGATCACGGCCAATTGCCCCAATTCGACCCCGATATTGAAGCCGATCAGCGCCTGCACGAAACGCCCCGAGGCGATGCCGTAATCACCCAGCACGCTGGCAAAGCCCAAGCCATGCAAAAGCCCAAGGCCAAAGACAAAGGCCGTGCGCCCCTTGAGGTTGCGCCGCCCGATGATGTTTTCGACGCCGACATAGACGATCGAGGCCGCAATCAAGGGCTCGACGATACTGGCCGGGATCTTGACCACCCCAGTCGCGGCCAAGGCCAGCGTGATGGTATGGGCCAGCGTGAAGGCCGAGACCTGCCACAACAGCGGCCCCATCCGCGTGGCAAAGAAATAAAGGCCCAGCACGAACAAGATGTGATCCAGCCCCAAGGGCAAGATATGCTCGAAGCCCACGGCGATATAACGCAAGAACACCGCGCCTGCGCTTTCGGTCAAAATACCCGTGCGCGGCAGGGGCGGCGTCATCTCACCACCGCTGAGAAACCCCTCATAAGCATCATCGCCGCCGCCCATTTGGCGCGGCACAAAGCTGCCGTAACCCGGCGCAAGCCCAAGGCTGACGCCTGCATCACCCGCCGGCAGGGCGGCGGTAATGGTCAGAAGACTGTCGCGCGGCAGCTCGAGGTCGCCGGGTGCGGGGATGGTGACCGATGCAATCTCAGGCGTCAGCGCCGCACCTTCGACCGCGATTAAGAAACCGCGCGCGATCCGTGGCCAGTCGGCGCGCAGCATGGCCTCCAGCTGGTCGGCCGACATGGCGCGCAGGCTGTCATAGATCGCGGCCTCGGGTGCATCATTGGTATCTTGCACGCTGGCCAGATCGATCCCTGCAAGCAAGGTCTCAAGCGTGATGCGCAGCGTGATGGTGACGGTTTCCGCCCCAACCTCGACATCGGCGATGGTGGGGCGGATCTCATGGGCTTGCGTCACTGACGCGATGCTCATCGCCATGGCTATTGACATCGCGCAGGCGCGCAGCAGGTTCATGACCGACATGGGAAAAGGTGCCACCTTGTGAAAACGCTGAAAATCATCGCCACAATCGCCCTCCTGACGCTTGCTGGCAAGGGTGCGTTTGCCCATGAATTCTGGATCGATCCCACGGCCTTTGTCGTGGCGCCAGACGCGATGCTCGCCGCTGATTTGCGGGTGGGTGAGGCCTATCGCGGTGGGCCACAACCCTATTTGACGCAAAGCTTCACCCGCTTCGAGATTGTCCAAGATGGCAGCGCGCGTCCCGTCACGGGCCGGCTTGGCAATATTCCGGCACTTCAGATGGGCGATCTGTCCGATGGCCTTGCGGTGATCGTGCATGAAACCACCGGCCAAATGCTGACTTGGACAGGCTGGGACCGCTTCTTGGCCTTTGCCGAACACAAGGATCTGGGCGATGTCACCGCGATGCAGGCCGCGCGCGGCCTCGACCAAGAGGGTGTGACAGAGGTTTATATCCGCTATGCCAAATCGCTGGTCGCCGTCGGCGATGGGGCGGGCATGGACGGGCGGACGGGCCTGCGCACCGAATTCGTGGCGCTGACCAACCCGTACCGCGATGATCCGGCCTTGGGCTTTGCCGCGCAGCTTTGGCTTGATGACGCGCCGCGCGCCGATGTGCAGGTCGAGGTGTTCGCCAAATCCCCCGATGGCGCGGTGGCGGTCAGTCTTGCGCGGACGGATGCGGAGGGGATCGTGCGCCTGCCAGTCGCGGCGGGCATGCGCTACATGATCGATGCCGTGGTGCTAGAGGCGGTCGCACCCGATCAACCGACCAACACCGAATGGCGCACGCTTTGGGCGAATATGACCTTTGGTGTGCCGGGCTAACACCGCGTATCTTGCTGTCATGGGGGCGAGCGGCTAAAGCATCCCGGACCCTTCGAGGAGACGACCGATGGATAAGTTCACCACCCTGACCGGAATCGCCGCACCGCTGCCCTTGATCAATGTCGATACCGACATGATCATCCCCAAGCAGTTTCTTAAAACGATCCAGCGTTCGGGGCTTGGTAAGAACCTGTTCGACGAGATGCGCTATACAACCGATGGGGCCGAGATCCCTGATTTCGTGTTGAACAAGCCCGCCTATCGCAATGCCCAGATCCTTGTGGGTGGCGATAACTTCGGCTGTGGCTCGTCGCGCGAACATGCGCCTTGGGCGCTGTTGGATTTCGGCATCCGCTGCGTGATCGCACCGGCGTTCGCTGACATTTTTTACAACAACTGCTTCAAGAACGGCATCTTGCCGATCGTCTTGCCGCAAGAGATCGTCGATCAATTGATGGATGATGCGCAAAACGGCGCGAATGCCACGCTGACGGTCGATCTTGAGAACCAGATCATCACCCGTCCCGATGGTCAAACCGTCGCCTTTGACGTCGATGCCTTCCGCAAGCATTGCTTGCTCAACGGTCTCGACGATATCGGTCTGACGATGGAAAAGGCCGCCGCGATCGAAAGCTTCGAGACCAAAGCCGCACAAGACCGCCCCTGGGTCTGACCGGCGCCATCTGCGCCGTGTGATGCAAACAAGCGACACCCGCCCCGCGAATGGGGCGGAAATATGGCAAATTCGCGTCACAATTCTTGTCAGCCCGTCAAGCTTTAGGCACCTTGCCGACAAAAGAATGCTTTCAATGCGTGGTCTTATACGCATGGGGGCCATAATGGCAGGGATTATCCCGCCGGTTTGAGGTAGAGTGCGTGTTGTCCAAGTTTGTGGGCGCGTTTTTGCGTGCGGCCATCGTTGTGCTGGTGGTGTCGATGCCATCCTTGGTGCTTCCCGGAACAACACCGGAAGGGGCCGAGTTGGTGGTGTTGTTGGCGCTGGTTCTGGCCGCCTTCACCGCGATCGAATATTCCTCATCCTATCCCGCCTTGATCGAATTTCGCGACGCGCCGCCGTTCAACCGGCTGCGACTTTTGTCGCTGACCTTGATCCTGTTCGTTCTGAGCATGGTGGCCAGCGGTGTCCATGACTCCAGCCTTGTGCTGGTGCTCAATGCGATTGGCCTGTTGTTCGGGCAGGTACTTGAATACCCCGGCAGCCCCTTGGCGGCGGTGATCCATCACTTGCCGACACAATCGCCCTTCATGACGCCGGTGCAGGTCAAGGTGATGGCAGGGCTTGCGATTTTCATCACGCTATCGGCGCTAAGCATCTTTGCGATCTTGTTGCGGACGCAAAAATGGCCTGATCCGGGGCGTGCGTTCAATGTGTGGATCAATCTGCCCACCTTTGATCCGACCGCAGGTGGAGATGTGATCAATCGGTTGATCCGCGACGCCCGCGTTAACGCAATCTTAGGATTTACCATCACATTCATCCTCCCGACGGCCGGGCTGATGATCTCCGATCATCTCGGCATCCGTATTCTGACTTCCTCGCATGGTTTGGTCTGGGGGATCGCGCTTTGGATGTTCCTGCCGCTGAGCTTGTTCATGCGCGCGCTTGCGATGGCGCGGATCGCGGCGATGATCCGCGTGCATCGGGCAAGGTTGACCGCCGGTATCAATATGGACGGCGCGCAGCCGGCCTGATCTTGGCCTTGGCCGTAGCGGTTGCGGTTTTCACGCAATCCGCCCGGGCCGAGGTTTTGCGGCTTGCCAGTTTCCACACCCAGCTCAGCCGCGCCGGGCCGGGGCTTTTGCTGCGTGATCTGCGGCGTGGCGAGGATGCGCAGATCGCCGCAACCATTGCCGTGATCGCGGCGGCGCGCGCGGATGTCGTCTTGTTGCAAGATATCGATTTCGATGCCGAAGCCGCCGCGCTGGACGCTTTGGCCGATGCCTTGACGGCAAGCGGCGCGCCCTATCCCCATCGGTTGAGCCTCAGGCCCAATACAGGGCGACCGACGGGTGTCGATGTCGACGGCGATGGGCGCAGCCATCGCGCGCGCGACGCGCATGGCTATGGGCGTTTCAACGGCCAAGGGGGGATGGCGCTGTTGTCGCGCTACCCGATCGGTGCAGTGCGCGATTTCAGCGCATTTCTTTGGGCCGACCTGCCCGAGAGCCGCGCGCCCTTGGTGCTTGGGCCCGAGGCTTTGGCCCTATTGCGCTTGGCCACCGTCGCGGCTTGGGATGTCGCGATCGATCTGCCGGATGGACCATTTCACATCCTTGCCCTGCATGCAGGACCACCCGTGTTCGATGGGCCAGAGGACCGCAATGGTCAGCGCAATGCAGATGAGCTGCGGTTTTGGCAGCTTTATCTCGACGGCTGGTCCCCCGATGGGCCGGCCTTTGCCGCGCCCCGCTTTGCCGTGATGGGAACCCTGAACATCGACCCCGAAAAGGGCGAGGGGCGGCGCGATGCACTGCGCGCGCTGCTGGATCACCCGATGCTGCAAGATCCGGTGCCACTGCGCCCCGGTGGCGGCACCGAAACCGCCGATTGGCCCGCGCCCGTGCCGGGCAATCTGCGCGTGGATTACATCTTGCCTGCGGCACCGCTTGTCGTGCGGGATGCAGGCGTGTTGTGGCCCTTGGATGACACCGGCCCGCTGTCGCCCGAGATCGCGGCAATCGCCTCGGATCATCGGTTGGTTTGGGTCGATATCGCCCTCTTGCCTCGCTGATCGACCGCGCCCGCGTTTTGCCCTTCCTTGACGCCCCCGTGCGGCAAGGCTAGGCCGTGGCGACGTATTCAACCAAGGGACAGCGCCCATGACCAATCGTTCACTCCTCATCCTTCCCGGCGACGGGATCGGCCCCGAAGTCATGGCCGAGGTGCGCAAGGTCATCGATTGGTTCGGCACCCGTGGCATCACATTCGACGTGTCCGAGGATCTGGTGGGCGGCTGCGCCTATGACGCACATGGCACGCCCTTGACCGACGCCACCATGGCCAAGGCGCAAGAGGTTGACGCCGTTCTGCTCGGCGCCGTGGGCGGGCCGAAATACGATGTGCTGGATTTCAGCGTAAAGCCCGAGCGTGGCCTGTTACGCCTGCGCAAGGAGATGGACCTGTATGCCAACCTGCGCCCGGCGCAGTGTTTCGACGCGCTGGCCGATTTCTCATCCTTGAAAAAGGATGTGGTCGCGGGCCTTGATATCATGATCATCCGCGAGTTGACCTCCGGCGTCTATTTCGGCGAGCCGCGCGGGATCATCAAGGAAGGCAATGAGCGCGTGGGCATCAACACCCAGCGCTACACCGAGAGCGAGATTGCCCGCGTGGCCCGGTCGGCGTTCGAGCTGGCGCGCAAGCGCGGCAACAAGGTCTGCTCGATGGAAAAGGCCAATGTGATGGAATCGGGCGTTCTGTGGCGCGACGTGGTGCAGGAAATCCACGATGCGGAATATCCGGATGTGGAGCTGTCGCACATGTATGCCGATGCAGGCGCGATGCAGCTGACCCGCTGGCCCAAGCAGTTCGACGTGATCGTGACGGACAATTTGTTCGGCGACCTGCTGTCGGATCTGGCCGCGATGCTGACAGGCAGCCTCGGCATGTTGCCCTCGGCCAGCCTTGGCGCACCGATGGAGAATGGCCGGCCCAAGGCGCTTTATGAGCCGGTGCATGGCTCGGCCCCCGATATCGCGGGTCAGGGCAAGGCAAACCCCATCGCCTGTATCCTCAGCTTTGCGATGGCGCTGCGCTATTCCTTTGACCTCGGGGCCGAGGCCGAGCGGCTGGAGACGGCCGTGAACGCCGTGCTGGCCGATGGTCTGCGCACCGCTGACCTGATGGGTCCCGATGGCGGCACGCCGATTTCCACAGCGCAGATGGGCGATGCCATCGTCGCCAAGCTGGCGGCCAGCGTCTAAGCCATGAAGACGGCGCTGGTCACAGGGGCGGCGCGGGGCATCGGCCTTGCGACCACGCGGCTTTTCCTCGAGCAAGGCTGGCGCGTGGTCATGGTCGACCGCGACGCCGACGCTTTGGCCGAGGCCGCAGGACAGGCACAGGCGCAAGCGATTTGCGCCGATATTTCCATTCCCGATGACGTGGCGCGCATCGTGACCGAGGCGGGGTTGGACGGCGGCTTGCACGCGCTCGTCAACAACGCGGGTGTGGCCGATTTCGGGCCGATCGAAGAGACCGGGTTTGACCGCTGGCGCCGGGTGATGGAAACGAACCTTGATGGCGTGTTCCTGATGACCCAAGCGCTGACCCCGGCGCTGCGCGCGGGGCAGGGGGCCATCGTCAATATCGCCTCTATCTCGGGCTTGCGCGCCTCGACGCTGCGCGTGGCCTATGGCACGTCGAAGGCGGCGGTGATCCAGCTGACCCGGCAACAGGCGGTGGAGCTGGGCGAGCATGGCATCCGTGCCAATTGCGTCTGCCCCGGCCCGGTGCGCACCAAGCTGGCAATGGCGGTCCATAGCCAAGAGATCATCGACGCCTATCACGATGCCATCCCGCTCAACCGCTACGGATCAGAGCGCGAGATCGCCGAGGCGATCACCTTTCTTTGTTCGGAAAGGGCCAGCTACATCACCGGCCAAACGCTGGCCGTCGATGGCGGGTTCGAGGCAACCGGCGTGGGCCTTCCGGCGCTGCGCCAGCCATAGGGCCGCATGATCCAGCCCCCTTGCGCGATGCGACAGGGCTGTTATCGCTATTTTTGAAACAGACATCGGGAACAGGCCATGGCCGTGGACAAAGCGACCCAATTGCGCGGTGTTGCCCTCGCCTTGGCTTCCTTTGCGATCTACGCCACCCATGATGTGCTGATCAAATATCTGGGCGGGATCTACTCCCCGTTTCAGATCGTGTTTTTCAGTGTTCTCTTCGGCTTTCCGATGATGGCGCTGTTTTTGATCCGGGATGCGCAGGGGTCATCACTCAGGGCGGTGCATCCCGTCTGGATGGCGTTGCGCACCGCGATCATCGTGGTGAACGCGGCGACGGCCTTTTACGCCTTTGCCGTGCTGCCCTTGGCACAGACCTATGCGATCTTGTTTGCCGCCCCCCTGCTGATCACGCTTTTGGCGATCCCCATGCTGGGCGAAAAGGTTGGGCTGCGGCGCGGGGCGGCCGTTGGTATCGGCCTGTGCGGTGTGCTCATCGTGTTGCAACCGGGAGTGACCGACTTCAATCTTGGGCACCTTGCAGCCCTTGTCGCGGCGGTCTGCAGCGCGATGAATGCCGTGATCATGCGCAAGATCGGCGGGGCTGAACGCGCGGTGGTGCTGTTGCTTTACCCGATGATCGCCAATGTCGTTGTGATGGGCGCGGCACTGCCCTTTGTCTATCGGCCTATGCCAGGACAAGATCTTTTGGCCGCCGCGGTTATCGCGGCCTTTGCCTTGATCGCCACATGGCTGTTGATCTTGGCCTATCGCATGGCACCGGCGGCCAAGGTTGCCCCGATGCAATATTCCCAGATCATCTGGGCCACGCTTTTTGGCGCGCTGTTTTTCAACGAGGCGCTGGCATGGAGCACCGCGATCGGAACGGCGGTGATCGTCGCTTCGGGTATCTACATTGTCTTTCGCGAGGATCGCGGCGGTGTCTCGGCAACCACGCCGGTTCTGCGCAGCCGGGGGCGCGCTGTGCCCTCACCGCTGCCCACGCCCACCCCGGCGGGGGCACCCGACACATCGCCACCCGAGACCACACGCTAGCCGCATTGGACCCCTTGCAAAGCCCACGTCCCTTGGGTAAGCCGCGCTCACGGTCGGAGTGTAGCTCAGCCTGGTAGAGCACTGTCTTCGGGAGGCAGGGGCCGGAGGTTCGAATCCTCTCACTCCGACCAGCATTTTCAATGACTTAGGGGAAATCCAAGCGCCCCAAGATGTCGATCTGTCACACTGTGGTCACAGTGGAGTCTCAGATGGCGAACATTCGAAAGCGAAATGGCAAATTTCAGGTGCAAATTCGCACAGCCGGGAAGAGCCAATCCAAGACGTTTCTGCATCTCGATTCAGCCCGAAAGTGGGCACGTGAAGTAGAGGCCGAGCTATATCGGCGCGCAGATACCACCCAGCGTTATGAACCCAAGAACCTTGCCGAGGTCTTGACGGTCTATCTGGAACGCGAAACTCCGAAAAAATCGGACGCAGCCTCTGAAGCCTATGTTCTGCGATGCCTCATGAAAGAGCCGTGGATCCAAAAGCCGATCGCGCGTTTGATGAAATCTGACTTGATCGCATATCGCGAACGAAGACTAGCCAATGTCCAACCCAGTACTTTGCGCCGACAATACGGTATCTTGAGGGCGGCCTGTCGTCTTGCGCAGACGGACTGGGATTGGTCAGTACCGCACGCCCTCATTTCAAGTCTGGCTTTGCCGAGGGTGACAAAGCATGTGCCGGAACGACTATCGCCAGAGGATGAGGACAAGCTGCTATGCGCTGCACGAGTCGGGCGCTGCGCGTTTCTCGAACCTGTGATCATCCTCGCCCTTGAAACCGCAATGCGCCGATCGGAAATCGCTCGGCTGGTTCCGAGTGACGTTGATCTTGGACGCGGCCACATCGTCCTACGCCGGACAAAGAATGGCTATCCGAGGCTTGTACCGATTTCTGAACGATTGCGGCTGAGTTGTTTTGATCAGCGCGACCTCTGTACGGCGCCGGTGTCCGCGGCAAGCGCAGAGGGGATTAAATCAGCCTTCCGCCGCGCACGTATTCGAGCCGGTCTTGCGCATTTGCGCTTCCATGATCTTCGACATGAAGCTGTCAGTCGCTTGTTCGAAAAAGGGCTAACAGTGCCCGAGGTTGCCAGCGTGAGCGGTCACCGCGATTTTTCGGTGTTGCAGCATTACTCGCATGCCGATTTGAACCGCATAAAGGCAATGATCGGCTAAATTATTCGCTATAAATTACTGATAAGAATAGCAAAAAAGAACGTTCTCCTGCCGCAGCGCTGGCTGTCCTAAGGCGCCTGAAAAACAGGTTTTTTCAGACGTCTTCATGGAATGAACGCAAAAGATCGGCACCGCGATATCGGCGATGCTGACCGGGCGGCCGCCCAAGCTGAATTTGCCCTCGGCCAACTCATTGTCGAGAAAGATCCGGCGCAGATATTCGCTATGCATCCGATAGGGCATGCGCATTGCATCGGCATTCCATGCCATCAAGTCGAACATCTCTTGCCTGCGGCCCATCAGATATTCATGCACATAACGCGACCAGATCAGATCGGCCGAGCGCAGGAGTTGAAAGGCACCGGCCATCTGCTTGGTGTCGAGATAGCCTTGATCCCACATCATGTTTTCCAGAAAAGCGATCTCGCTTTCGCTGATGAAAAGCTGTAGCTCGCCGGGCTCTTCGTAATCGGTTTGGGTGGCCAGCAAGCTCAGGCTTGCCAGCCTATCGTCACCACCGCGCGCCATTTGCGCGGCCTTGGCCACCAGCAATGTGCCGCCAAGACAATAGCCCGTGGCATGCAGTTTCCGACCGGGCGCGATGGTTTGCACAGCCGCCATCGCCGCATCAAGGGCCGCGGCATAATCATCAAGGCCCAGATCGCGATCCTGCGCTGTTGGGTTGCGCCATGACATCATGAAAACGCGAAAGCCTTGACCGACCAGATAGCGCACTAACGAATTCTCGGGGCTGAGGTCGAGGATGTAATATTTCATGATCCACGCAGGCAAGATCAAGATCGGCTCGGGTCGCACGGTTTTGGTGCTGGGCGCATATGCGATCAACTCGAATAGATGGTTGCGCAACACCACTTGTCCGGGCGTTATGGCGACATCGCGGCCGGGCTGGAAACCCTCGGTGCCGACCGGGCCTTTGCCTGAGATCGCGCGCTCCCAATCCTCGAGGAAATGCTGAAAGCCGCGCGCTAGATTGGCACCGCCCTCGCGCCAGGTGGCAGCGGCGACTTCTGGGTTGGTCAGGATGAAATTCGCGGGCGAGATCATGTCGAGGATCTGGCGGCTGACGAAGGAAACCACCTGTTCTTCGCGCGCGCTCAAGCCGTCGATATCGCGCGCGGCGTTGTACCACCATTGCTGGGTCAACAGAAACGACTGCGACATCAGCGCATAGGGCCAAGCACGCCAGCTTGCGTGGTCGAAACGGTGGTCATGGGGCAGTGGCGCGATGCAAGGCGGCGTATCGGGATCGCGCAGCACCTCGCCCATATGCACGGCAAGCCGCATCGCCTTGCGCGCGGCCTTTTCGACCAATTGCAGCTGCTTTCCGGGTGCCCCTGACAGATGGACCCACCAGTTGAAATAGGTCGCGCTCAACCCAAAGGGTGAGACGCCCAGCGTGAAGCGTGCCAGATGCGCATGCACCGCCCGGTCGAGGCTTTTGGTGCTGTAGCGGTCGGCGATATCGACATCCGCATGGCGCGTGATTTCGGGCGGTTGCGCATCAAGGCCGGGGTGCCCCACGCTTTGGGGCGGGGGGTGCGAATTTTGCGCGGTGCGGCGGGGCCGGGGCATTTTGATCCTTGCTGCAAGCTGCAACAAGGGTGGCTGCGCGCGCGCCGGGTGGCATTAACCTTGGTCAAGCGGCGCGTTCAGATCGCGACTTGCGCAAAGATATCTTGCCGCGTCACATCGGCCGCCTTTGCCGACAG
>JAQCLA010000292.1 GCA_027592105.1 Pseudomonadota bacterium
GTAAAGCTCGCGTTGCGGCCATGTCGCCTCGACCTTGAGGCTGGCCGAGGGGCGGTCGAAATCGAAGGGGATTTGCGCCAGATCGCCCGTGATCAGCGTGTCAGTGTCGAAGAACACAAAGGGTTGGTCGGCGGGAAGTGAAGCGAGCGCTTCGATCTTGTTGCCATAGGGGTAGCTTTCCCCGAAATGCCGGTTTTCGAAGGGTAGGATCCTGGCCCCGAAATCCTCGGTCAAAAGCTGGCGGGCGGCCGTATCGTTGATGCGTGGATCGCGCGACCAGCGGGCGTTGGGCTGTGGTTCCGCGACGAAAAGCTGCCCCTGAAAATCGGGATTTGACCGGCGGAAGCTTGCGGCAAACAGCACGGCCTCGTAGGTCAAGCGCCCGGCTTGCGCCACGATCATGACGTTGAAAACCGCCGATGATGCGGTTTGCGTGACCTTATCCTTGTGCATTTCGGTGTGCTCCCGTCGCCTGTCGTGTCAGGCGCCTAGGTGCCGCGCATCCGCCAGACCGTCACCATGGTCCGCCAGAAGATCCATATATCCAGCGCCATGCTGGCATTGCGGATATAGTCGATATCGGCCGTGGTCTTGCGCCGGGTCGCCTCGATCCCTTCGGCATAGCCCAGCTGGATCTGGGCCAGACCGCTGATGCCGGGGCGCACGCTGTAGCGGTGCCGGTAATCGGGGATGGCGTGGATGTAATGATGGGCATGCGCGAAGTAATCGGGGCGCGGGCCGATCAAGCTCATCTCGCCGAGGTAGACATTGAGGATCTGCGGCAATTCATCAAAGCGGGTCAGGCGCAAGAAGCGGCCCAAAGGCGTGATGCGGTGCATCTCAAGCGGGTCATCCGGCCCACGCCGCCCGGTCGGGTTGCCGACCATCGTGCGGAACTTCAACGCGCGAAACGGCTTGCAATGCCGGCCCATACGCTTTTGCCGGAAAAACAGCGGCCCGGGGTTGTAGATCGGGTTCAACACCAAAAGCGCGATCAACACGACCAGCATCGCGGGCAGCAGCATGATGGTGCAAAAGCCCAGATCAAAGGCGCGTTTGGCGAAAAGATAGGCAAAGGATTGCGCCCGCGTTTCTGCCAATGCGGGCACAGCTTCTTTCTGGATCGACCCGAAGTCGGGAATGAGTGTCACGGGTGATGTCCCCAAAGCAGCTTTCGCGAAAGATTGCGACCCCGAACCTTCGTTATCGCAAACTGCCTCAATCGACAACAAACAAGCGCATGATTGCGCGCCGCCGCGCGCCGATTGCCCGCGTATGCGGCGCATCCGGGTTAAAAATGTGTGAAAATACAACCATAAGGCAAAACCAGCGCATGCGTTGCCGCCGCATAAGGCCGCCTTGTGCATCGGATGAGTCGGATGGGGAATGGTGGGCGACCCTGGAATCGAACCAGGCATGGGTCTCCCCGGCGGAGTTACAGTCCGCTGCCGCACCTTGCAGCACGTCGCCCGACGCGAGGGCTGGATAATCACGGGGGCAGGGGCCGTCAACCGCGAAATCGCGCAGGCGCTGCCCCTTGGCATTCGGCTTTCGCGCGCGTAACCCGTGATGCAAGGAACAAAGGCGCTGGATATGACGAAAAAACCCACTTGGGTCATCGACAAAGAAAAGGCCAAGCGCGCCTCGGCGGCTGAGACCGTGTGGCTTTTCGGCCTGCACGCGGTGCGCGATGCGCTGCTCAACCCTGCACGCACGCGGCTACGCCTGATCGTCACGCGCAATGCCGCCGACAAGCTGGCCGATGCGATCGCGCAGGCGGGCATGGAGGCCGAGATTGCCGATCCGCGGAAATTCACCGCCCCCCTCGATCCGGGTTCGGTCCATCAAGGGGCTGCACTCGAGGTGCGCGCGCTCGACTGGGGCAGCTTGGAGGATGTGGCGATGGCACCGGGTGCGGGCTTGCCACGGCTTGTGCTGCTCGACCGGGTCAGCGATCCGCATAATGTGGGCGCGATTTTGCGCTCGGCCGAGGTGTTCGGCGCGCGCGCGGTGATCGCGCCCGCGCGCCATGCCGCACCCGAGACGGGCGCGCTGGCCAAGACCGCCTCGGGCGCGTTGGAGCGTCAGCCCTATCTGCGGGTGCCGAACCTTGGCAATGCGATCGAGGCGCTCAAGAACATGGGCTTTGTCTGTGTGGGGCTTGATGGTGCGGCCGAGGTCGATCTAGGTGTCATCGCGGCAGAGCTGTCGGATCGTCCCGTCGCCTTGGTGCTTGGTGCCGAGGGGCCGGGCCTGCGCGAACGGACGCGCGAGCTGTGCGATTATTTGGTGCGTATTCCAGCAGCTGGTGATTTTGGTTCGCTCAATGTCTCGAATGCGGCGGCGGTGTCCCTATATGCGATCACACAAGCCTAAAGGACCGCCAAGCCGATGCAGACCAAGATCGCCACCTGTTCCTATTGCGGGCGCCGCCAAGCGCTGCAACTGACAGCGCGCGGTGGGCATGAATTGGCCTGTGGTGCCTGTGGCGCGCCGCTGCATGAGATGAAGTGGCTCAAGCCACCCACACCCGATCAGCCCAAAAAGCGCAGCGCGCCACGCCCCGCGCCGCATGGGCTGGTGCCGCCTGCCCAGCGTGACGAAGCGCGCGCGCGAAGGCCGGTGAAGCGGCGCAAGTCATTCTGGAAGAAGGCCTTTGAAGAGGTTTTCGAGGTGATCGAGGACATCTTCGACTGATACGGGCAGGCGCTGATCATGCGCCTGTCTGGGATCACATTTTTGTTTTCGCACTACAAAATCCCCGCGCGCGCCACATTTAGGGTGGTGCGGGCGATTTGGAACATCACCCGTTGAATACTGTCCCTCGTTCCATCACCTGCGCCTGCGTCATTTCGGCTGCGGGCGCTTTTTTGTTCTGCTAAAGGGGGGGTGTGACGCAAAACCCCTCAGATGATCTGTTGCGCGATATCTTGCGCAAGTCCCGCGTTTTCGCACTGGTCGGCGTGTCGCCCAACCCGGTGCGCCCCAGCCATTTCGTGGGTCGCTACCTTGGGCTGAAAGGGTACAAGGTCGTGCCGGTCAACCCCGGCCATGCCGGTGAACGGCTTTGGGGCCAAGAGGTGCATGCAAGCCTGTCGGATATTCCCCTGCCCGTCGATGTGGTCGATGTGTTCCGCCGCTCTGAGGCTGTGCCGGGGATCGTGGACGAAGTTTTGGCAATGAACCCTCTGCCCAAAGTCATCTGGCTGCAGATCGGCGTCACCCACGCGGAGGCTGCGGCACGTGCCGAGGCTGCAGGGATCGTGGTGATCCAAGACCGCTGTCCCAAGATCGAATATCAGCCGCTTTTCGGTGAGCTGCGGATGGGCGGGTTCAACACCGGGATCATTTCTTCGAAGCT
>JAQCLA010000293.1 GCA_027592105.1 Pseudomonadota bacterium
GGCCAAGGGCGGCTCAAGCTCGACGAGTTGATCTCGCGGCGCTGGGATTTCGATCAGATCAATGACGCCATTGCCGACACCAACGCCGGACAGGCAAGGCGCAATGTGCTGATCATGCCGGGGCTTTAGGCAAAAGGCGCGTTATTGCCGCCAATCGGGCTTGCGCTTTTCCAAGAACGCCGCGACCCCTTCGGCGGTGTCGGGTGCGCGCATATTCTCGACCATGGCCGCCCCTGTCATCGCATAGGCTTGATCGAGCGGCAGGCCGAGTTGGTCGTAAAAGGCGCGCTTGCCGATGCGCACCGCGACACCCAGCTTGCCCGCGATCTGTTCGGCCAGCGCCGTTGTTGCGTCGGTCAAATCAGCGGGTGGCACCACGCGGTTGACCAGACCCAGGTCGCGCGCCCGCGCGGCGGTGATGAAATCGCCCGTCACCAGCATCTCGAAGGCTTGCTTGCGTGACACATTGCGCGACAGGGCCACCATGGGCGTCGAGCAAAACAGCCCGATATTCACCCCGTTCACGCCAAAGCGGCAATCCTCGGCGGCGATCGCCAGATCGCAGCTGGCCACCAGCTGACAGCCCGCCGCCGTGGCGATGCCATGAACCTCGGCGATCACCGGTTGGGGCAGGCGGGGGATCATCTGCATCATCGCGCCGCAGCGGGTAAACAGATCATGCAGCGCATCCGCGCCCTGATCGGGGCCTGCGCGCTTGTCGCGCATCTCGTTCAGGTCATGGCCTGCGCAAAACGCCTTGCCCGCACCACGCAGCACGATCACCCGCTGGCTTGGTGAATCCATCATCTCGTCGAAGCGCGCGCAAATCGCGGCCAGCATCGCATCGGACAGAGCATTGAGCCGCGCGGGCAAGTTCAGCGTCAGATATGTGACCGCACCGTGATCGGCACGCAGCACCAGCTCATCGGACATGGCTTGTCCCCTTCAATGTCGGCGATCCAAGCGCGCCTTTCGCCCAGTATAGCGATCACGGCGGTCTGCGAAAGGATCGCATGCGACCATTGGGCAAAGACAGGCGGCAACGTCTTGGGCCGACAAGGTGATATCGCCGCAGCGCCTTTTGCGCCCTGTCGCCTGCGCGGGGCGCGCGTTATCATTGACGCTGACAATTCAAACCGAGGCAGCGCATGACCCAAACCCCGCCAGACACCGCGCAGGAATTCAGCCGTTTGGCGCATTTCCCGGTGACGTTTTTCGCGGTGCTGATGGGGCTGTTCGGCTTGGCCTTGGCGCTGCATGCCGCAGCCGACAGCTTTGCGATTGCGGAAATCGCCGCACGCGCGGTGCTTTGGTTGGGGCTTGGATGTTTCGCGGTCATATCGGCCGTCTACCTGCGCAAGCTGATCCGCCACCCTGCCGCGGTCAGCGCCGAATGGCACCACCCCGTGCGGCTCGCGTTTTTCCCCACCATCACCATTTCGCTTTTGCTGATGGCAACCGCGATCCATGGCTACCGCCCTGATTTGGCATTGCCCATCTGGCTGGTTGGGGTTGCGGGCCAAGGCGTGCTGACGGTCGCCGTGATCTCGGGCTGGATCAGCCACCGCGCCTTCGAGGTTGGGCATCTGACGCCTGCGGGGTTCATCCCGGCGGTCGGCAATGTGATCGTGCCCTTGGCGGGTGTCTCGCTCGGCTGGGTCGAGATCAGCTGGCTGTTCTTCTCGGCTGGCATGATCTTTTGGCTGATCTTGCTCGTGCTGGTCTTCAACCGCCTGATCTTTCACGCGCCGATCCCGGCGCGGTTGTTTCCCACCTTGGTCATCTTGATCGCGCCGCCGGCTGTGGCCTTTGTCTCATATGTGCGGCTGGTGGGCGGGGTCGATGCCTTTGCGCATATGCTACTCAGCGGGGCCTATGTCTTTGCCATTCTGGTCTTGGTGCAAGTGCCCAAGCTGATGCGGCTGCCCTTTGCGCTGAGCTGGTGGGCG
Source organism: Pseudomonadota bacterium (assembly GCA_027592105.1). Lineage (GTDB taxonomy): Bacteria > Pseudomonadota > Alphaproteobacteria > Rhodobacterales > Rhodobacteraceae > Roseicyclus. The sequence continues at coordinate 1,950 of JAQCLA010000293.1, forward strand.
CTCAGCTTTCCGCTTGCCGCGCTGACAGTGGCAAGCTTCGTCTATGGGCGCGCGCAAGACAGCAGCGCCCATTTGGTGATCGGGGTGCTTGTACTGGTGACGCTCTCGCTGGTGGTGCTGGGGCTTTTGTGGCGGACGGGCCTTGCCATCTTGCGCGATGAGATTTGCCGCCCCGAGTGACGGGGCATCCATCGTCATCCTAGCCAATCAGCCGCGCGACATAAGGCGGTAGAGCGAATGCGCCCAGATGCACGGCGGGGGTGTAGTAATCCGTCATGATCGCCGATGCAGCAAAGCGGCTTTGCAGGGTGGCCAGATCCACATCGCGCGCGCGCCCATCCGTGCCCCAGCCAAAGGCCATGGCCCCGCCGGCATAGCTTGGCACTGTGGCGAGGTAACAGGTCGCATCCGCGAAAAGCGCGCGAAAGGCGCGCATCGTATTGGACAACTCCGCCCCTTGCATGAAGGGCACGCCGTTTTGCGTCACCAAAATGCCACCAGGGGCAAGGCGGGCCTTGGCGTGGCCATAGAAGCTGTTGGTGAACAGCACCTCGCCGGGGCCGACGGGATCGGTGCTGTCGATGATAATGACATCGTAAAGGTCCGCATTCATCCGCATGAAATCCGCGCCATCCGCGATCACCAGATCAAGGCGCGGATCGTCGAAAGCACCCGCTGAAATACCGGGCAGATGGGATTTGCAGAAATCCACCACGGTGCCATCGATCTCGACCATGGTGAGTTGCGCGACACCTTGATGCTTGAGCACCTCGCGCGCCATGCCACCATCGCCGCCACCCACGATCAGCACCCGCCTTGCCGCGCCATGCGCCAAGATCGGCACATGCGTCAGCATCTCGTGGTAGATGAAATTATCGGCCTCGGTCACCTGCACGACACCGTCCAGCGTCATCACCCGGCCAAAGGTCGGGTTCTCAAAGACGCGCAGGCGGTGATGTGCGGTGGCACTGTCGTAGAATTCGGCGGTGATGCGCAGCGCTTGGGCGTGGTCGGCATGCAGTTGCTCGACGCTCCAGTCGCGGGGCCAGCTTTCGCGATCGGTCATGGCACTCTCCGGCAATTGGGTGGTTTGGTGCTTAGGCGGCGACGATGTCGCGCACCATGCCTTCGCCGCGGCGCAGTTCCTTGACATGCACCTTGTCGGTGGCAAAGGCGCGCTTCAGCACGCCCACGGCCTTCCACGGATCGGCATCGCCGCACATGAAGACATCAAAGGCACCATAGCCGATCTCGGGCCAAGTATGCACCGAGATATGGCTTTCGGCCAACACCGCCACACCCGAGACGCCCTATGCTGAACTTGTGGGTGTGAATATGCAAAAGCGTCGCGCCACAGGCGGTCACGCAAACGCGAAACGCGTCTTGAATCCGGGCTTCGTCGTCCA
>JAQCLA010000015.1 GCA_027592105.1 Pseudomonadota bacterium
AAGCCGCTGCCGCGCCAAAGGTGCCCAGCGTTGCGGTCGGGTGCCAGCCCTTGTCGTAATGATGGAAATGCACCGCGCGCGCGATGCGGATCTCGGTCTCGACGCCCACGGCATAGGCGGTCATCACCGCCGCGCCGCTATGCCCCTCGGCCTCGGCCAGCGCGAAGAGGGCGGGCAGGATTGGCGCGGATTGATGCCCGCCAAAGACGCTTGAGAAATCGTCATAATCCAGCGCATGGGCGGCGGTGCCATTGACCAAGGCCGCATCAAGCATCGCAACACGGGCCCCTCGCCCGATCAGCGTGCAGGGCCCCGGCCCGTCAGCGATGCCCGGCACGGCGCAAAGCCTCGCAACACAGTCCATGCCTGCGCCCGCCAAGGTCACGGCCACGGTATCAAGCATCAAGATCCGTGCGCGCAGCCGCGCCTTGGGTGTCAGATCGCTTGGCCCAAAGGCATGGATGCGCGCGCCAAGCGCTTCGGCGATGGTCGGGGTTTTTGTCATGGGGTCCGCGCCGGTGTTGTTTTGCGCGCAAACTGGGCCAGCGCCATCGGGAGGTCAACAGCGCATCGCGGCCCGCTATCAGCCGAGCAGCATCCGCCCCTCAAGCTGGCGGCGATAGGCCGAAGGGGCAAGCCCGCGCGCGGCTCGAAAGCGCTTGGAGAAATGCGACGGGTCGTCAAAGCCCAAGCGATAGCCGATCTGCGACATGGGCAGGCGGGTGAACGCCAAAAGGCGGCTTGCCTCATCCATCACGGCTTGCTCGATATAAGCCTTGGCCCCCATGCCGCTGGCCGCGCGGCAAAGCCGCCCGAGATGGGCGGTGCTGATTTGAAGCGCCCGGGCATAGTCGGCCACGCCCCAGCCTTGCGCCATCTGTGCAGTGATCAGCGCGTCCAGCCGCATCAGCCGCCCGTCGCGGGGTGGGGCGGCACCCGGCGCGCGCGCGGATGTGTTCTCGGCCAGTGCCACCAAAAGCGCCTGCGCCAGTGGCAGCACCAGCTGTGTTCGAAATCGACCCGTGGCAGCGAAAGCCTCGAGCAAAAGCGCAACAAGCCGTTGCAAAGTCGCGTCGGCTTGCCCGCGCAAGGGGCGCGCGAGGGCCGCTTTGACCCCCGGCGATTGCGCCGCGTCGCTGACCAAAAGCGCCGAGGGCAGCGAGATCACATGCCCCGCCGTGCCAGGGCTGAAATCATAGCCATGTACCGCATGCGCGGGGATGAACAGGAAATCCCCCGCCGCCAACCGGCACTCATCCCCATCAATCCGGGCCGTCGCGCCACCTTGGTCGATGATGATGACCTGTGACAATTGCCCGTGGCGATGGGCGTCGATCCGCCAGCCACCGCTTGCCGCGCGGTCGGCCAAGCGCTCGATATAAACGATATCGGGAAAGGGAGTGGTTTGCCCGTAAAGGGCGAAGACGGGGATATGGCTTGGTGCGGTCATGTTCGATTTCTACCAGCCGATGTTGGCACCGTCCATTCGTCTTTGCTGCGCGCGCCCCTATCTTGAACCCAGCGCGGGGAGGAAAGCGTTGTGAAGACCGATGTCGTCATTATCGGCGGCGGGCCATCTGGCCTGTTGCTGTCGCAGCTTTTGAATAAGGCGGGCGTGGCCACGGTGGTGTTGGAACGCACCAGCCGTGCTCATGTGCTGGCGCGCATCCGCGCGGGTGTCTTGGAGCAGGGCACAGTGCGCATGCTGCAAGAGGCAGGCGTGGGCGATCGCATGGCGCGCGAAGGCCACCCGCATGAGGGCTGCATCTTTTCCGATGACGATCTGATGGTGCGGATCGATTTCAAGGAACTGACCGGCAAGACGGTGATGGTCTATGGCCAGACCGAGGTGACAGCCGATCTTTATGCCGCCCAAGATGCGATGGGTGCCACGATCTTGCATGATGTGGCCGATGTGGTGATCTGTGATGCTGATCGTGACGCGCCGTTTGTCACCTTCACCCATGACGGCGTGCAAAAGCGGGTCGATTGCGCCTATGTCGCGGGTTGCGATGGGTTTCACGGCGTCAGCCGCAAGACCATCCCGCAAGACAAACGGACCGAGTTTGAGCGCGTCTATCCCTTTGGCTGGCTGGGCATCCTGTCGCGTACGCCGCCCGCACATGAGGAATTGATCTACGCCAATTCCGCCAATGGTTTTGCGCTGGCCTCCATGCGCAACGAAATGCTCAGCCGTTACTACGTGCAGGTGCCGCTGACCGACAGGGTCGAGGAATGGTCCGATGACCGCTTTTGGGAGCAGCTTTTGTCATGCCTGCCCGGCGATGTGTCGAAAACCCTCGTCACCGGCCCCTCGATCGAGAAATCCATCGCGCCTTTGCGCTCTTTCGTCAGCGAGCCCTTGCGCTGGGGTCGCTTGTTTCTGGTGGGTGATGCCGCCCATATCGTGCCGCCCACGGGGGCCAAGGGGCTGAACCTTGCAGTGTCGGATGTGTTCTACCTGCAAGAGGCATTGATCGCGGCGCTGAAAAAGGGCGATACGGCGGGCATCGATGGCTATGCCGCGCGCGCCTTGGCCCGCATCTGGAAGGCGATGCGGTTCTCTTGGTCAATGACCACCATGCTGCACCATTTCGAGGGCGAGGATAGTTTCGCAGGCCAGATGCGAAAGGCGACGCTGTTGCACCTGTCGCAATCGGAAACCGCGCGGCGCGATCTGGCCGAGAATTATATCGGTCTGCCATACTAGGGCCGGACCAAGGGGAGGAGATGCCATGACCGACCGCCACGCCAAAGGCATGCAGGTACGCCGCGCGGTGCTGGGTGACGCCCATGTCGACCGGGCCGAGGCCGCCAAGACGCCGCTTGATGCCGCCTTTCAGACGCTGATTACCGAGGCCGCTTGGGGCACGGTCTGGGCCTCTGACGCGCTTAGCCGCCGCGAACGCTCGATGTTGACGCTGGCGCTTCTGGCGGGCTTGGGCAACGAAGAGGAATTGGCGCTGCACTTGCGCGCAACTGTGCGCACAGGCGCGAGCCAGACGGATGTGATGGAGGTGTTCCAGCATGTCGCGATCTATGCGGGCGTGCCGCGCGCGAATAGCGCGATCCGCATCGCCAAAAAGATCTTTGCCGAGATGGAGGGCGAGAAATGACCGATACCGGCCGCTTGATCCCGCGCAGGCGCGATATGCACCCTGTGCCTTACGATCCTGAATACAAGACATCGCTGACGCGCAGCCCCAACCTGCCGCTTTTGTCGCTGGAATCGACCCCGTCCGAGGAGACCGGGCCGCGTTTTGGCCATGGGCTGATCGGGGCGCTCGACAACAACCTGATCTTGAACTTCTCCAAGGGGGCCGCCCCCGCGATTGGCGAACGCATCCGCCTGCATGGCCGGGTCGTCGATGAAAACGCGCGTCCCGTGCCCCATACCCTTGTCGAGGTCTGGCAGGCCAATGCCGGTGGCCGCTACCGCCATGTGAAAGATACCTATTTCGCGCCGCTTGACCCCAATTTCGGCGGCTGCGGGCGCACGCTGACCGATGAGAATGGCTATTACGAGTTCCTGACCATCCGCCCCGGTGCCTATCCTTGGCCCAATCGCGGCAATGATTGGCGGCCCATGCATATCCATGTCTCGGTCTTTGGCCACAGCTTTGGCCAGCGGCTGATCACTCAAACCTATTTCGAGGGCGATCCGCTGATCGCGCGCTGCCCGATTGCCGCGACCGTCAAGGATCGCGGCCAGCTTGATCAACTGGTGGCACCGCTCGACATGGCGGCAAGCCGCCCGATGGATTATCTGGCTTACCGCTTTGACATCGTGCTGCGCGGGCGGCGTCAGACGATGTTCGAAAACAAGCCCGAGGGGATGTAAGCCATGGTGCAAAAGCTTGGAACCCTGACAGAGACGGCCAGCCAGACGGGTGGGCCTTATGTCCATATCGGCTGCATCCCGACCTTCGCGGGCCTGCCCGGCGTCTACCCCGAGGATCTGGGCCTGTCGCCCATTGCCGATGGCGCAAAGGGCGAGGTCATCACCATCACCGGTTCGATCTATGACGGCACCGGCTGGGCGATGCGCGACGCGATGTTTGAAAGCTGGCAGGCCGATGGCGCAGGCCGCTATCCGGACCAGCTCGGTGCCGATCCGGCGGTCAATGGATTTTGCCGTTTTGCCGCCGACAAGGACAGCGGCGAATTCACGCTGCGCACCATCAAGCCCGGTGCGGTCAAGGGCCATGACGGGCGCATGATGGCACCCCATATCTCGGTCTGGATCGTGGCGCGCGGCATCAATATCGGCCTGCACACCCGCATTTATTTCGAGGATGAGGATAACAGCGCTGATCCGCTTTTGGCGCGCATTGAACAGCGCCCAAGGGTCGAGACCTTGATCGCCAAGCGCATCGCGGCGGGGCAATATCGTTTCGATATCCGCCTGCAAGGGCCGGGCGAGACGGTGTTTCTCGATATCTGACGGTGCACTGCGCGGCCTTTGCCGCGCCTCGCGAGGGCGGGATATGCGTATTTTGGGAAAGGTGAGGGGGGTGAATTACCCCGCCTCCGCCTCTGCCCCAAGCGTCAGTGCGACGCGCTCGCCTGCGAACCAAGTGCGCCCATATTCGATGGGCGCACCCCCGCTGTCGATATTGATCGCCACTGTGCGCAACACAGCCGCACCGGGCTGGATCTGTAGCTGCGCGGCCAAGGTGGCGGTGGCTGTCTTGGCCGTGATCTCGGTCTGGGCGCGGGTGTAATCAGGCAGGCCCTCGGCGGCTAAGGCTGCCGTGACCGAAGGGTTAGCGCGCAGATGCTCCATGAGCCCGGGAAAGCGCGCGGCCGGAAAGACCGAATGAAACAGGGCGATAGGCGCGCCATCGGCAAGGCTAAGCCCCTCGAAAACATGTACCGATGCGCCGGGGGCAAGGGCGAGCGCTGCCGCCTCACGCGCGTCGGCGCTGCGTGTTTCCAAGAGCAAGATCCGCCGATCTGGCACCCGGCCTGCGGCCATCAGGTTTTGGTGAAACCGCACCCTGCGCCCCAGCGGATAGGCGGTGGGCCTGTGGCGCACGAAAACGCCCGCCCCCCGTCGCGCATGTATCATGCCCGATGCCGCCAGATCGGCCAGCGCGCGGCGCAGCGTGTGGCGATTGACGCCAAAGCGCTCTGATAGCTGCGCCTCGGTCGGGAGCCTATCGCCGGGGGCGTAATGGCCGCGCGCGATATCGGCGGCAATTTGATCGCGGATCGCGGTCCAAAGGGGGGATCGTCCCATGCTGTCACCAAATCTTCATATCTTGGCCCCTTGCCACGGATCGGGGCCTGTGCGATTAAATTTGTATAGTTGTATAAATAAATGGACAACTTGCCAAGATGTCTGTCACCGACCCTGCGATCATCGCCCGCCAAGCGCGGCTTTCGACTTTGGCCAAGGCGCCAGCAGCACGGCTGTGCGCGCTCTTTGCCGCTTATGCGTCAGAGCAGCCCACCCATGCACTCTTGCGTGCGCCTGAGATCGGCACCGTGATGCTGCGCGGTCGGGCCGGGGCCACGGGCGCGCCCTTTAACCTCGGCGAGATGACCGTGACACGCTGCGCGGTGCGGCTGGCCTCGGGTGCGGTGGGTCATGGCCATGTGCAGGGGCGCGATGCGGATGCCGCGCGCACAGCCGCCCTGATCGATGCGCTCTGCGAGGACGGGCAAGTGGCCGCGATTGAGGCTGCGATCTTGGCCCCCTTGCGCGCCGAGGCCGCGGCACACAAGCAAGCGCGCGCCACCCGCGCGGCCGCCACCAAGGTCGCGTTTTTCACCATGGTCCGGGGGGATAACGCATGAATGCTGTCCAGCTCGAGGGCGGGTTTGCCAATCTTTCCCATGACGCGGCCCATGCGTTTCGCGCGGCTTTGCAGGCGATGGCGCGTCCCGGCCAGATCGAAACGCTGGATATGGCGCGCCCACCGGCACCCTGCTCAGTGGCTGCTGGCGCGCTACTCCTGACGCTCTGCGACACCACCACGCCAATCTATCTTGCGCCATCCCATGATGATGCGGGCCTGCGGGCGTGGATCGCCTTTCACACCGGCGCGCCTTTGGTTGCACCCGAGGCCGCGATGTTCGCGCTGGGCACATGGGGTGCGCTTTGCCCGGTGGATCGCTTCGCCATCGGCACATCCGCCTATCCCGACCGCGCCGCCACCTTGATCGTCGAGATGGACGCATTGGAAGCCAAGGGCGCTGTCTTGCGCGGACCGGGGATCAAGGATCGTGCTGCGCTGTCTTTGCCCGAGATTGCGGCGTTTCAAGACAACCGCCGCCGCTTTCCCTTGGGCTTTGATTGCTATTTCACCTGTGGCGACCGGCTGGCCGGTCTGCCGCGCAGCACGCATGTGGAGGGTTAGGCCATGTATGTCGCGGTCAAAGGCGGTGAGCGGGCCATCGACAATGCCCATGCGTGGCTGGCCGAAGAACGGCGCGGTGACACTGGCGTGGCTGAACTCAGCATCGCGCAGATCCGTGAGCAACTGGCGCTGTCTGTAGCGCGCGTGATGGCCGAGGGCTCGCTTTACGACCCTGATTTGGCGGCGCTTGCGATCAAACAGGCGCGCGGCGATCTGATCGAGGCGGTGTTTTTGATCCGCGCCTATCGCACGACGCTGCCGCGCTTTGGCGCTTCAAACCCGATCGAGACCGCCGCCATGGTCTGTGACCGGCGGATTTCAGCGACCTTCAAGGATTTGCCGGGTGGGCAAATTCTTGGGCCGACCTTTGATTATACCCACCGTCTGCTTGATTTCGCCTTGGCCGCCGAAGGGCTGGACCCTGCACCTGCGCCGCAGGTGGCGGCCCCTGATGGCGCGCTGCCCCATGTCACCGATTTCTTGGCGCGCGAGGATCTGATCCAGCCCGAGGCGGATGGCCCCGCCACTCCCCGCGATTTGACGCGCGAGCCTTTGGATTTTCCCGCCGACCGGCCCTTGCGCCTTCAGGCATTGACGCGCGGCGATGAGGGGTTCGTGCTGTCGATGGCCTATTCTACCCAGCGCGGATACGGGCGCACCCATCCCTTCGTGGGGGAGTTGCGCATTGGAACCGTTGCCGTCGAGATGGAGATCCCTGAGCTTGGCTTTGCGATTGAGCTGGGCGAGGTGGTGCTCACCGAATGTGAGACGGTGAACCAATTCATGGGCTCGAAAACCGAGCCGCCGCAGTTTACCCGTGGCTATGGTTTGGTCTTTGGTCAATCCGAGCGCAAGGCGATCTCGATGGCCTTGGTTGATCGTTCTCTGCGCTGGGAAGAGTTGGGCGAGGATAATGTCGGCGCGCCCGCCCAAGATCAGGAATTTGTCCTTTACCATGCGGATAATGTGCAGGCGACGGGCTTTCTCGAGCATATCAAGCTGCCCCACTACGTCGATTTCCAATCGGAATTGGAGTTGATCCGGCGGCTGAGGGCCGAGGCGCTGGGCGACCAAGCGCGGGAGGCCGCAGAATGAACGCCTATAACTTCGCCTATCTTGACGAACAGACCAAGCGGATGATCCGCCGCGCCATCCTCAAGGGTGTAGCCGTGCCGGGCTATCAGGTGCCCTTCGCCTCGCGCGAGATGCCCATGCCCTATGGTTGGGGCACGGGCGGGGTGCAGGTAACGGCCGCCTGTCTGACGCCCGAAGATACGCTCAAGGTGATCGACCAAGGGGCGGACGACACCACCAATGCGGTGTCGATCCGCAAGTTTTTCGAGAAAACCGCGGGCGTCGCCGTCACCGAAAAGACGGGTGAGGCCACGATTATCCAGACCCGCCACCGTATCCCCGAACAAACGCTGACCGAGGATCAGATCCTCGTCTATCAAGTCCCGATCCCCGAGCCGCTGCGGTTCTTGGAACCCTCCGAGGTTGAGACGCGCAAGATGCATGCGCTGGAAGATTACGGGTTGATGCATGTGAAGCTCTACGAAGATATCGCCCGCCATGGCGAGATCGCGACGGCCTATGCCTATCCGGTCAAGGTCGAGGGGCGCTACGTGATGGACCCATCGCCCATCCCGAAATTCGACAATCCCAAACTGGAATCGGCGGCCTTGCAGCTTTTCGGGGCAGGGCGCGAGCAGCGCATCTATGCGGTGCCGCCCTACACAAAGGTCGTGAGCCTCGATTTCGACGATTACCCGTTTGATCCGTCAAAGCCCGCCCATCCTTGCGCGCTTTGCGGGGCTGAGGACAGCTATCTCGACGAGGTGATCACCGATGATGCAGGCAGCCGGATGTTTGTGTGTTCCGACACCGATTACTGCGCCGGGCGGCGCGGGGATGGCGCGTGAGGGGGGCGAAAAACATGCGTTTTTCGCAGCGGAAATCTCGAGATTTCCGTCTGGGAAAACTGTTGTTTTCCCCGTCGTTTTGCGCGCGCAAAACGCCTGCCGTGCTGACTGGACGGCTTGCGGAGTGCAATCGCTTGGCCTGCGTATTTTTGGAAAGATGAAGGGGAGGGACGCATGACACCGCTTTTGAACGTGCAAGGGCTGACCAAGCGCTATGGCGGCCGGATCGGCTGTGCGGATGTGTCTTTCCAACTTTATCCCGGCGAGGTTTTGGGGATCGTGGGCGAAAGCGGATCGGGCAAATCGACCTTGCTCAATTGTCTGGCCGGTCATCTCGCCCCTGATGCGGGAGAGGTGATTTTCGACACGCGCAGTGATGGTCCGCGCGATGTTCTGACCATGTCAGAACCCGAGCGGCGGATGCTCGGGCGCACTGATTGGGCCTTTGTGCATCAAAACCCGCGCGATGGCTTGCGCATGCGGATTTCGGCAGGCGGCAATGTGGGTGAGCGGCTGATGGCAGTGGGTGCGCATCACTATGGTGCGATCCGCGAGAAAGCCACCGATTGGCTTGGCCGGGTGGAGATCAGCGCGGCGCGCATCGACGACCGCCCCAGCGCCTTTTCGGGCGGCATGCAGCAGCGGCTTCAGATCGCGCGCAATCTGGTGACGGGTCCGCGTCTGGTGTTCATGGATGAGCCGACGGGCGGTCTTGATGTCAGCGTGCAGGCGCGGCTTCTGGATCTGATCCGGGGGCTGGTGCGGCGGATGGGGTTGTCGGCCATCGTGGTCACGCATGATTTGGCTGTGGTGCGGCTTTTGGCGGATCGGCTGATGGTGATGAAGGATGGCCATGTCATCGAGACGGGGCTGACCGATCAGGTGCTTGATGATCCGCAAGCCCCCTATACCCAGCTTCTTGTCAGCTCTGTCTTGCAGGTGTGATGCGATGATCCCCATGATCCATGTCGAAAACCTTGCGAAGAATTTCGTGCTGCACAATCAGGGCAGCGTGGCGATCCCGGTTCTGGCCGGCGCCTCATTCGCGGTCGCGCCCGGCGAATGCGTGGCCTTGATCGGCGAAAGCGGGGCGGGCAAATCCACCGTCATGCGCATCCTTTATGGCAACTACCTGGCCCAAGGGGGGACGGTGCGGATCGGCGGGCTTGATATCACGCAAGCCGAGCCGCGCGAAATCTTGGCGCTCAGGCGCGAGACCTTGGGCTATGTCAGTCAATTCCTGCGGGTGGTGCCGCGTGTGCCGACACTAGAGGTGGTGGCCGAGCCACTTCTGGCGCTGGGCCGCCCCGAGGACGAGGCCATGGCACGCGCGCGCGATCTGCTCACGCGGCTGCGCATCCCCGAGCGGCTTTGGGCGCTTTCGCCCACCACATTCTCGGGCGGTGAGCAGCAGCGCGTCAACATCGCGCGCGGCTTTGCTCATCGTTATCCTGCGCTTTTGCTCGATGAGCCGACCGCAAGCCTTGATGCCACCAATCGCGAAACGGTGTTGCACCTGATCGAAGAGGCCAAGGCGGGCGGCGCGGCCATCGTCGGCATCTTTCATGATCTGGAGGCACGCGCGCGTGTTGCCGACCGCGAGATCGATGTGACGGAATTCACCCCGAGGCTGACATGACCAAGGGGCGCTTCATCGCCGTGGTCGGCCCATCCGGTGTGGGCAAGGACAGCGTGATGGCGGGGCTTTGTGCGGCGCGGCCTGATCTGATGCGGGTGCGGCGCGTGATCACGCGCGCGCCTGATGCCGGTGGCGAGGATTACGAGGCGGTGAGCCCCGCACTCTTTGCCGCGCGCGCGGCGGGCGGTGATTTCGCGCTGCATTGGCAAGCCCATGGGCTGAGCTATGGCATTCCGCGCAGCACGCAAGATGTGTTGCATCGGGGGCAAGATGCGCTTGCGAACCTGTCGCGCGGCATGTTGGTGCGCGCGGCACAGGTATTTGGCACGCTCACCGTGCTGCATGTTACGGCGACGCCCGAGGTGCTCGCCCAACGCCTAGCCGCGCGCGGGCGCGAAGGAAGGGCCGAGATTGCCCGCAGGCTGGCCCGATCAGCCCCCGATTTCCCGCAAGATTTGCCGCTGGTCGAGGTCGACAATTCCGCAGCGCTCGACCATGCCGTGCGCGCAGCCTTGGCGGCTCTCTATCCTGAAAGCCTGTAGCGATGGATCAGGTGGAACAGACCCTCTTGATCCTCGCCCATCAGGCACAGGCTGTCGATGATGACGGGTTCTGGCAGCACGGGGGCGAAATGCGCGGCCAAAATCTCGCGCGTCCTTTCGGCCTCGGGCTCAGGCAGCGCGCCGCTCAGCGTGATGTGAAAGCGGAATTCCTCCATCACATAAGGATAGCCCCATTGGGTCAACAGCGCCTCTTGCCGGGGGGTAAGGCGCGATTTGCGGCGACGGGCCAGCTCTGTCTCGGTCAGGGCTGCACGAAACGGCTCGAGGGCCGCGACCGTTTCGGCTGCAAGATGTTGCAGATCGGGGCTTGGCTGGGCCGGTACGGCGGCGATGAAGCTGCCCAAGCGTGCGATGTTGAGCGCGGGCAGTGTGACCGGGGCCAAAGCTGCACAGACATCGCGTGCGGCCTTGTCCAGACCCGTCGCATCGCAGCCCGGTGCCAGACGGAATGGCGGCTTGATCGTGGCATGCAGCCCGTATTTGCGCGGCGTGGCCGTGATGGTGCGCGCATCTTGCGGCAGGCCGTCAAGCGCGGGTTGCGTGGCAGCTTGTCCAAGGGCGCTGTCCCAGCCCAGCCAATCGGCGCCTTTGCGGTAGAATTCCCCCTCGGGCACCATGTAAAGCGCGTAGCGTACAAATCCGATCATCTTTTCCCGTCCTTTACGAGGCACCTATGCCCAAAGACACTGTACTGATGCCCGAGACGCTGACCCTTGCCAATGCCCGGTTGATCTTGCCCGAGGGTGAGATGCTGGGGCGCATGACGATCACGAGCGGTGAGATTGTCGAGATCGCGGGCGGTTCTTCGGTGCCTGCGGGGGCTGTTGATTGCGGTGGCGATATCGTCGCGCCGGGGCTCGTTGAATTGCACACCGACAATCTGGAGCGGCATCTGCGGCCGCGCCCCTCGGCACATTGGCCGTTGAAGCCCGCCATTGCGGCCCATGACGCCGAGCTGGCCGCTTGTGGCATTACCACGGTCTATGACGCGATCCGTGTCGGCTCGATCGAGGGGGAGGGCGGGGTCGGCTGGTCGCGCTATGCGCGCGATTTGGCCGATGCGCTTTTGGTGATGCGGGCGGCAGGTGCGCTGAAGATCAGCCATCATATCCATCTGCGCGCCGAGATTTGTTCGGAAACTCTGATCGCGGAGCTGGAGCAATTCGGCCCCGAAGACCGGGTGGGCATCATGAGCTTGATGGATCATACGCCGGGCCAGCGCCAATTCGCCGATATCGGGCAGTATCGCACCTATATGATGGGCAAGCATGGCCTGTCGGAGGCGGTGTTCAACGCCCATGTGACGGCGCGCCAAGCCTTGGGTGAGCGGGTGCGCGCCCCCCATGAGGCAGCAGCCGTGGCCGCCGCACAGCGCATGGGCGCAGTTTTGGCCAGCCATGATGACACGCTGGTTGATCATGTTGTGCGCTCGGCCGCGCATGGGATCGCGCTGGCAGAGTTTCCCACAACCGCAGATGCCGCGCGGGCCTGTCGTCAGCATCAGATCGCGGTGATGATGGGCGCGCCCAATCTGGTGCGTGGCGGGTCGCATTCGGGCAATGTGGCAGCGGCTGATCTGGCCCAAGCGGGTCTGTTGGATATCTTGTCGTCCGATTACGTCCCCTCGGCCTTGCTTTATGGGGCGGTGATGTTGGGCGAGATCTGGGATGATCTGGCGCGCGCCATGGCGACGGTGACGGCGGCCCCCGCCCATGCGGCGGGTCTGGTCGATCGCGGGCGTCTGGCCGAAGGGATGCGCGCCGATGTGATCCGCTTCAAGCTGACCGAAGGGGTGCCTGCCTTGCGCGGGGTCTGGTCGGCGGGCGCGCGGGTGGCCTGAGCCGGGCATGCGCCCACCAAGCGCGCATTGGCCAAAGCGGATTTGCGTATTTATGCAAAAATGACGGCGCGGGCCCTGCTTAGCAAGCAAGGCCTTCACGCTCCAACCATGCCATAGCGGCGGGGATGTCGGCGCTATCGCGCAACTCCAACACCAGATGCGGGCGCTGGGGCAGGGCGGCGATGGCGGCAAAGACCGCGTGCCAATTGATCGTGCCGCGACCGGGTGGCCAATGGCGGTCGGCAAAGCCATCGGCATCTTGCAGATGGATATGCGACAACATCGCGCCCGCGTCATGGATGAAGTAATCAACCGGCGGCGCGCCGGTGGCGTGATGGGCGTAATGGGCATGGCCCGTATCGATCGAAAGCCGCACCGCGTCCGAGGCGAGATGCTGCGCAAGCAAGCGGCGCTGGGCGGGGTCGATATCCTCGATATTCTCGATGACCAGCGTGATACCCTCGGCCTCGGCCCGCGCGATGGCGGGGGCCAGCAGGGCTGCGACCCGCGCGATCTTGGCTTCGAAATCCGACGGGCTGTTGCCTGTGCGGGGATTGTTTCCGAAATTGAACCAATCCCATGTGGTGAAGGGGGAATGGACCACCATCTGCACAGCACCAAGGGCGGCGGCGGCGGCCACGCCGGTCTCGAACCGGCGCGCGACGATGGGGGCGATCTCGACATCTTCCATGTCGAGGACCAGATCAATAAAAGGGCCATGGATGCCCAAACGCCCGGAAAAGCCATCAAGCTCAGCCTTGGCCGCAGCGACGCGGGCCTGCCAATCGCCGGTCAGCACGCCGGGCAGCAAGAAATCCTGAATTTCCAGATCGCGCTGGCCCGCGATCAGCCAATCTCGGTAGCGGGGGAGGTCGGCGACCATCAAGGCCGCGCCGATTTGAATGGGTTGCATCAATACACCTGTTTGCCTTGGCGCCATACGGCTTGGACGACGGGTTGCCCCGCGACGACGCGGACCGCGACGAGATCGGCGCGCAAACCCTCGGCGATCCTGCCGCGATCACTCAGCCCTGCCATGCGGGCGGGCGCATCGCTGACAAGGGCGATGGCGGCAGGCAGATCGTGGGGCATGTCGGAATCAGCGGCGAGACGAAAGGCGGCATCCAGAAGCGAGCGCGGCACATAGTCCGAGGCCAGCGCATCCACCAGCCCGTGCGACAGCAACTCGGCCACCGCGATATTGCCCGATTGCGAGCCGCCGCGCAGATAGTTGGGCGCGCCCATGACGATGGACATGCCTTTCTCGCGCGCACGTTGTGCTGCCACCAGCGTGGTCGGAAACTCCGAAATCGCCATCCCCTCGGCTGCGGCTTGATCGGCTTGATCTGCGCTGCGGTCATCATGGCTCATCACGGGAAGCGAGGCGGCGCGACTTTTGGCTACGACATGGGCGCGCACGGTTTGGCCCATGCTGCGCGAGCGGTCGAGCAGATCATCCATCATCACCCGACCCGTGGTGGCGTCCACCTCCATCTCGTGGATCATATGGTCGAACCATTTCGCCACATCGGGGCTTTGACGGTCGCCCGGCGTATGATCCATGACCGAGACAAGCCGGGTCAGCGGATGGGCGATCGTCGCGTCAAGCAGCGCCATTGTTTCTGGATCGGAAATCTCGCAGCGCAGGTGCAGCAGGTGATCGGCGCGGAACACGCCCGCGGCCTGCCCTTCGGCCAAGGCGGCGACAAGCGGCTCGAGGATCTCGCGGCGCTCGGGCCGTTTCATCGAGGCACCGACCGAAAGGCTGTCGAAAACCGTCGTGGTGCCGCCCGAGATGACCACCGCATCATGGGCCATCAGGGCGGCGAGAAGCGGCCAGATCACGCCAACCCTAGGGTGGGTGTGACGCTCGACATGGTCTGTGTGCAGATCGACGATGCCGGGGATCAAGAAGGCACCGCCAAGCTCCGTGCCTGCGCGGGCCGGACCAATGCCCGCGATCAACCCATCTTCGATCCGCAGCGCGCCCTCGACAATTCCGCGCGGGGTAACGATGCGCGCATCACTGAGGGTAAGGCTTGGGGCGGGGTTGGTATCGAGCATCATGAACTCCTGTCTTCGCCGCTCTGTGGAGGGTGTATCTGTAACAGATTGATATCGGCGCAATGATCGTTTTGTGACACCGCGCGGTACCATCAGCCAGAGCGGGAATCGCGCGCGCCACTGCTGCGCGAGACGGGCCGATTTATTCCCGTCTGTGCAGGGCAAATGTGCGGATCGCCGCCGTCACCGCGCGCCCAATCCGACAGGCTTTGTCATCAATTCTTCATGTATGCGTCATGTTAGCCTTACAAAAACGCCACAAAGAAACAAAAACCGCGGCTGCGCCGCGACGCATGTGTCGAAGTGAGTGAGCTAGGTGGTGGCCTTGAGAACCACCGCCAAATAGGGGAGCGCCGTCCATGTTGAGAATCGAAAAGCTTGGCCGCCGCTTTGGACGCAATACGGCCGTCAGTGCGGTCAGCATGGATATCCCCAAGGGTCAGATGGTGGGCATTATCGGGCCGTCGGGGTCTGGCAAATCCACCTTGCTGCGGCTGGTCAGCCGGTTGATCGACCCGACCGAGGGGCGCATCTTGCATGCAGATGTTGATGTGGCCCAACTCAATGGTCGCGATCTGCGGCAATGGCGCGCCGATTGTGCGATGATGGCCGCACAGTTCAATCTTGTGGGCCAACTCAACGCCACGACCAATGTGCTTTCGGGGCTATTGGCGGGCATGCCCCATTGGCGCACCAAGGCGCGGATTTTCACCCCGCGCGAGCGCGCGGTTGCGCTACAGTCCTTGGACCGTGTTGGCATGGCCCATGCCGCGCGCCAGCGGGTCGCGGTTTTGTCGCAAGCCGGCCAAAAGCGCGTGGCCATCGCGCGGGCCTTGGCGCAAAAGCCCAAAGTTCTTTTGGCCGATGATCCGGTGGCCCAGCTTGACCAAACGCAGGCCGCCGATGTCATGGCCGCCCTGCGCGCGATCAATCGCCAAGATGGTGTTACGGTGATCTGCGCCTTGGCCGATCCTCAGGTGGCCAAGGCAAGCTGTGATCGCATTATCGGTATGCGTGATGGGCGCGTTGTCTTTGATGGCACGCCCGATCAGCTTGGCCGCGCGCAGCTTTGTGACATTTTCGGCCGCGATGCCGGTGTGACGTTCGATGATGCGTCGGCGCTGACGATGGTCAACGCCGCCTAATCGCCGATCATTGTGTGAAAACAAGGCATTTTCGCCGTTTCAAACAAGCGTTGCCGCTTGGATTTATGCTGTTTGAACTGACCGAATTGGCGACGCCCTGACCGCATTCCCAGCATACTCTGTCACAAAACATTAATCAATCTGTCACTTTCGCGTCACCTGTGACTGCCAGAAGCCGCGCAACAACGGCTGGGGGTCGCATGCTGCAAGTTGAGAACGTTACACGGGTCTTTGGCCAGAAGCGCGCGGTCGACAATCTGTCATTTTCCGTCGATGGCCCGCAGTTTGTGGGTATTATTGGCCGTTCGGGTGCGGGTAAATCGACCTTCTTGCGCATGATGAACCGCCTCACCGATGCAACGTCGGGCCGCATCTTGGTCGACGGGCGCGATATCCTTGCGCTCAGGGGGGCCGAGGCGCGCGGCTGGCAAAGCCATTGCGCGATGATTTTTCAGCAGTTCAACTTGGTGCCGCGTTTGGATGTGGCATCCAACGTCATGCATGGCGTTTTGAACCGCCGGTCCACCTTGCGCACCATGTTCAATGTCTGGAGCCGCGAAGACATCTTGCGCGCGCTCGACATTCTCGACCGTCTGGGCATCGCCGAACAGGCCCCCAAGCGGGCCGAGGCGCTTTCGGGCGGTCAGCAGCAGCGTGTGGCCATCGCCCGCGCCCTGATGCAAGACCCTCAAATCATTCTGGCCGATGAGCCCATCGCCAGCCTTGACCCGATGAATGCGCAGATCGTGATGGACACGCTCAAGCGCATCAATGTCGAGGATGGGCGCATGGTCGTGGCCAACCTCCACACCCTTGATACGGCGCGCCAATATTGCGACCGGGTCATCGGCATGCGCGATGGGCGCATGGTTTTCGATGGCACGCCTGCGCAACTGACCACCGATGTGGCGCGCGAGATTTATGGCGCTGATGACAGCTTTAACGAGGCTGCCACCTCGACGTCCATAAACCGTCCCGATGACAATGCGGCTGTTGCCGCGTTGCGCGAGGCGGCCAGCCTAGGCTGATCCTGAGTTCCGACCGTGCCCTGGAATGGGGCAAAACCTTATGGAGAGATCCGATGAAGAAACTTGTCACCCTGCTTGCCTTGACCACGGCGATCGCAACCCCTGTTGCAGCCCAAGAGCTCACCGAATTCAACATCGGTATCCTCGGCGGTGAAAACGCGCAGGACCGTCTGGCGTCGAACGAATGCTTCCGCGCTTACGTCGAAGAAGCGCTGGGTGTGCCCACCCGCCTGTTCACCCCTGCTGACTATAACGGCGTGATCCAGGGCCTCGTTGGCGGTTCGTTGGACTTTGCTTGGCTGGGCGCATCTTCCTACGCTGCGACCTACGTCAGCAACCCCGACGCGGTCGAGCCGATCCTCGTCAAGACCAACCTCGATGGCAGCTATAGCTACCACTCGATCGGTTTCGCACGCGCAGACAGCGGCGTGACCTCTTTGGATGATCTGCAGGGCAAGGTTTTTGCCTTTGGCGATCCGAACTCGACCTCTGGCTACCTGATCCCTTCGGTGGAAATCCCCGCCGCGATCAACGCGACCATGGACTCGGGTGACTACTTTGGCGAAGTGCGCTTCGTCGGTGGCCATGAGCAGACCATCATCGCAGTTTACAACGGCGATGTGGATGCTGGTGTGACCTGGGCCGATGGCTTGGGCAACTGGGAAGATGGCTACAACTCGGGCGCGCTGCGCAAAGCTGCAGATGCGGGCCTCGTTGACATGAACGAGATGGTCGAGATCTGGCGCTCCAAGCCGATCCCGGAAGGCCCGATCGTTCTGCGCAAGAGCCTGCCGCAAGATGCCAAGGACAAGGTGTACGAGTTGCTGGCAAACCTGCACGTGACCGACGAAGCTTGCGCCTACAGCGTCGCCGCTGGTGAAACTGCTGGTTTCTTGCCCGTGACCCACGAAGCATATGAGTCGATCATCGCCGTGCGTCGCGCCTCGATGAACTGATCCTTTCGGATCATTGGCAGGCCCGCGCCATTGGTTGCGCGGGCCTGTCCCATGTTATCAGGACCCCTGACATGACCGATATGACGCGCTCTGCCCATGACCTCACCGGCCTCGACGCGATCCGCCACGATTATTTGCGGATGACGCGACAGCGCCAGCTTTACACGGGCGTATTGATCTTGGTCTTCATTGTGTTGATGGTCGCCGGTTTCGACACGGCCGACAGCCGCAATGCAGGTGGTTTCTGGGAAGGTTTGAACCAGATCTTCGACTTTCCCGCTGATGTGATTTCTGAAGCCATCGAAAAGGCCGCGAACCTGCCCGGCCATATCATGGACGCGCTTCCTGCATTGATTGAAACGATCAATATCGCAGCGGTGGCCACGCTGATCGGCTGCGGCTTTGGCACCTTGTTCGCGGTCTTGGGGACACGCGGTTTGGCGCTTTGGCCGGCGTTGATCCCGGTCTTTCGCCGCATCACCGACATTCTGCGCGCGATCCCCGAGGTGGTGATCGCGCTTGTCTTGATCTTCGTCATGGGCGGTGGCCCGGTGCCTGCGATGGTGGCGATTGCGCTGCATACGGCGGGCGCGATGGGCAAGCTGTTTTCCGAGGTGAATGAGAATGTCGATCTGCGCCCGGTCGAGGGTTTGGCCTCGGTCGGCGCGAATTGGAGCTTGCGCATCTGGCTTGGCGTGTTCCCGCAGGTTCTTCCGAACTATCTGAGCTACGGGTTGATGCGGCTAGAGGTGAATATCCGCGCCTCGGCGATCCTTGGCTTCGTGGGCGCAGGCGGGATCGGCTATGAGTTGCGCAATGCCATGACCTTTGGCCAGGGCCGTTTCGACGAGGCAGCCGCGATTTTCATCGTGCTCTTTGTGACCATCGTCTTGGTCGATCAAATCTCAAGCGCGGTGCGCCACAAACTTACGCATGGGGGACAGTGACATGGAGCTTTCTGCCAACGACACGCCCACCCCCCTGTCGGCACTCCGCAAAAGCGAGCTGTCGCGCATCGGATCAAAACGGATCAAGGGATTTGCCCTTGTCGGTGCCTTGCTGGCTTATTTGATTTACGTCTTTTTCGCCTTTGACATTATGGGTCTGGCCGAGCGTGCGCGGATGGATAATGCCGCGATCCTTGTGTCAGACTCCGTGACCCACAAGACCCATGTGACGCGCGACAACCGGTCCGGTGCGATCAGCGTCGCGATCGAAGGGTCGCGTCGCGCGACCTATCGCGAAGAGCAGATCCCCGAATGGGTCACGCTTGAAGGGCAGAATGCCGAGATCATCCTGCGCGACGGCCACCGCGTCACCTATGAGGGGGCGCTGATCACCTATCATCACCCCGCGTTCGGCCCGATCGTCATCGACACCGCCAACGGCGTCGATTTGCAACTGCCGCAAGATCAAATCCCGGGCTTCATCAATGCGGCCTCCAACCGTGTTTCGATTACGACCGAGGGTGGGCGGCTGACCGTCACCCGCGCGCGGACCGAAACCATGCGCTATTTCTTCGGTTGGGAGATGTTCTTTTTCGATCTTGAAAGCCCATTCTCGGGCATGAGCGTATCGGAGGTTCTGGCATCGGTTGTGTCGGGCGCGCGTCTTGATGCAGCCCAAAGCAACCTGTCGCTGATGGTGTCGAATGTCTGGTACAACGGTATCTGGCGGCATGGTGATGTGTTCTGGGCGCTGACCGAGACGGTCCTTATGGCCTTTCTGGGCACTTTTGGTGCCGCGTTGATCGCGCTGCCGCTGGCCTTTGTCGCGGCATCGAATTTCGCCCCGTCGCGTGTCATGCGCTTTGCGATGCGGCGGGTGTTCGATTTCGTGCGCGGTGTGGATGCTTTGATCTTTACCATTATCTTGTCGCGCGCCTTTGGCCCCGGCCCGCTGACCGGCGCTTTGGCGATCTTGATCACGGACACGGGGGCTTTTGGTAAGCTGTTTTCAGAAGCGCTTGAGAATGTGGACAATCGCCAGATCGAGGGTTTGGCCTCGACCGGGGCCAATGCCATGCAGCGCAGCCGCTTTGGCGTCTTGCCGCAGGTCATGCCGATCTTGCTGAGCCAGGTGCTCTACCTGTTTGAATCCAACACCCGCTCGGCCACCATCGTTGGGGCTATCGTGGGTGGCGGGATCGGTCTGTTGCTAACCCAAGCGATCCAGACCACGCAGGATTGGGAAAAGGTGACCTATTACATCATCTTGATCGTGCTATTGGTTATCGCGATGGATGTGCTCTCGGGTTGGCTGCGGCGCAAGTTGATCAAGGGCGAATGACACGGCCAATCGACCGCTGATAGGGGCGCGCGGCATAACCCGCGCGCTTTTCCAATCCAGTACCACACCGAGAAAGGCATATCTTGCCCAAGCTTTCCGCAACAGCGCCCGTCATCCACCCAAACGCCGAGATCGTGAACACCACTTTCGGCGCGTATTGCGAAGTGGGGCAGGGGGCGCGCATCGCCAATTCCAGCTTCGATGATTACGCCTATTGCGACCGCTTCGCCGATATCGCCAATACCAGCGTCGGCAAATTCGCCAATATCGCCGCCATGACCCGCATTGGGCCGACCGATCACCCAATGGCCCAGCCCGCCCAGCACCATTTCCTCTATCGCTCCAGCTATTACTGGGACGACGCCGCCGATGATGCAGCATTCTTCGCCCATCGCGCCAGCCGCCGTACCAGCCTCGGGGCGGATTGCTGGATCGGGCATG